>NZ_JBFRGA010000021.1:0-22567 GCF_052115105.1 Chryseobacterium sp. 2TAF14 | reverse complement strand
CGGTTGCATAATCGATCCACTCTGCGCTGTTCATAATATCCAGCTTTTTTTCGATCGTCTGAACTCCGTAATATTGAGAAAATGAAAATGACGGCTTTCCGGAAACTCCTTTTTTAGTTGTTACAATTACAATCCCGTTAGAACCTCTTGATCCGTACATTGCAGTAGAAGCGGCATCTTTTAGCACTTCAATCGATTGCACATCATCCGGAGAAACATTTGCCATATCATCTGCGACCATTCCATCTATTACATAAAGAGGAGAATTACTTGCCGAAATAGAAGCAGAACCACGCACCCTGATTTCTAATGGCTCTCCCGGTTTCCCAGAAGTAGCACGGGTTTTTACTCCCGCAATCTGACCTGTCAAAGCCTGATCAACTCTCGCAATGGGGCGGTCTTTAAAGCTTGCCGTATTTACTTTTCCTACAGCTCCGGTAACTTCTCCTTTTTTTTGTGTGCCGTAAGCAATAACGACTACTTCCTCGATCTCTTTCGTTTTATTATTAGGATTGGTTTGCGTACTATCTTTTGCTTTACCGGACGTTTGTGTTTCCTGGGCGAAGATAAAACCTGTGGTATTTAGTAAAATACCAAGAGTTATTATGGATCTCTTCATTTCGTGATTTGGTGATTATTAAAAATTACTAATATGATTTGTATTAAAATAAAAAGCGAAAAAGTATCATCAAAACCCACATGATATTTCTCATATTTTTATTTTTATAAAAGTATAGTTATCGAAAATTTCTGCTATCCTGCAGTCACCTGCTCAAATCTCTTAAGATAGAAATACAGTCTGATAATTGATGTTTCACAGCTATTTTTTAAGCTAAAAACTTTATTTAAAAAAGAAAAATACTGGCTTATATAGAAAATTTGTTTTAAAATATTTAACATAATCTAAACATTGGCTTTGTTTTTGCCAGGCAAGAGACATGAAAACAATTTTTATCGTAGAAGATGAGACAGGCATCAGAGATGCATTACAATTGCTCCTGTCATTCGAAAATTATGACGTGCGTTCATTTGCCACCGTTGAAGCCTTCAACAATAGAGATCAGTCGGTTGTTCCCGATATTTTTATTTTAGATGTAAGATTACCGGATGGTTCGGGTACAGATTTATGCAATCAGATAAAAAAAGATGAGGCTACCTCAAAAATTCCTGTAATGATCATCAGTGCTCATGCAAAAGCAGAAAATGTGATCAACTCCTGCAATGCCGATGAATTTATTTCTAAACCGTTCGATATTGATGATGTTCTTATAAAAATTGAAACATTAACTGCATAACATTCAATCTATTATATATTAAATACCCTGGAACTTCTTTCAGGGATATTTTATTTTAGGGCCTGTTTAAATTATTGAAAAAACGCAAAGACGCAAGATTTATAAAAGTTCTCTGTTTTTAAGACGCAAGGAGAAAATCAAAGATTTTCTTTTATAATGCTGATCAATTTTATCGAAGATAAAATCCTTGCGCCTTAAAGCATACTATAGTTAAACAATTTTGCGCCTTTGCGAAAAACCAATCATGAAATTCATATTTATTAATTTTTAAACAGACTCTTATTAAAACTTAGAGCCTGTTAAAATTTATTTAATCTTTTTTATAAACTATCTCTTAATTCTCTAAATTAAATAAACTTTGTTTATTCTTATCTTTAACATTAAGAATTTTAGATAATTAAGCTGAATATGATTAAGGCAACAATGAATTGTTTTTTATTAAGTTTTGTAAGCTAAAAGGTCTTAATTTCTTAATGTTAAAAATATATTCAATATTTAAAAAACTACTTTATTTTTGAGGGCAATGTGATTTTTATAATCAATATTTTTCAATACTTTTGTGTTACGCTTTAGGGGTATTCTGAAAAGAATTGAGAGAGTCCCTTTGAACCTGATACGGCTTACACCGACGTAGGGAAAAGCAATGAGCCATATTCTTCATGACGGCTGTTGTTCCGGATTTATCCTAAAGCTTTTATTGATAAAAAATAATAGAATGGAAAATAATCTTTGGAGCAATATCGTTCAGGTACGAAACGCATCTCCCCTCGTTCACAGCATCACCAATTATGTTGTGATGAACACCACCGCAAATGCAGTTCTGGCAATTGGCGCATCACCGATCATGGCTCATGCAAAATCTGAAGTGGAAGAAATGGTAAACATTTCAAATTCTTTGGTTATCAACATCGGTACAATTGATGAATACTGGGAAGAAGCGATGCTTCTGGCTGCAAAAAAAGCAAACGAATTACACAAACCCTGGATTTTAGATCCTGTAGGAGCCGGAGCGTCATCTTTCCGGGATTCGGCTTTAAGCAAGATTCTTTCTTTTAATCCTACAGTAATCAGAGGAAATGCTTCCGAAATTATTGCTCTTTCAAAAACCAGCAATACAATTACAAAAGGCGTCGACAGTACCGCACAAAGCAATGAAGCCATAGAAGCCGCTAAAATATTAGCACAAAATCATAAATCCATAATTTGTATTTCAGGTGAAACCGATATCATAATCAATGAAACTCAGGAAATACATTTAAAAAACGGCGATCCGATGATGACCAAAGTTACCGGGCTCGGTTGTACAGCAACTGCATTGATCGGTTCTTTTATCGGAGTCATTGAAAACAAAACTGACGCAGTTGTCTCTGCAATGAGCCTATTGGGAATAGCCGGAGAAATAGCCGCTGAACAGAGTGCAGGTCCCGGAAGTTTGCAACTCAACATTATTGATAAACTGTACAATATTACAGAAGATGAATTTTATAATCATTTAAAAATGGTAAAGCAATGACTTTAAAATCATCATTTCCTTATCAGCTTTATTTAGTCATTTCAGAGAAAGATTGTTTAGGAAAAGACTTTCTTAAAGTTGCAGAACAATCGATTCTGGGCGGTGTTGATATCATTCAGCTGCGTGAAAAAAATATTTCAACAGAAAATTTTCTTCAAAAAGCATTAGCTTTAAAAGAGATTACCGATAAATATAATATTCCGCTTATTATTAATGATCATTTTGAAGTTGCCGAAAAAGTTGGTTCAGCAGGAATTCATGTCGGGAATAACGACAGATCTCCGTCAAGTCTGAGAAATGATTTATTTTTTAAAAATAAAATGATCGGCTATTCCATTGAATATCTAAGTCAATTGGAAGGTGTAAATACAGAATTATCAGATTACCTAGGAATCAGTCCGATATTTAGCACCCAAACCAAAAAAGACACCGTGACAGAATGGGGATTGGAAGGTTTATCAAAAATAAGATCTCTTACAGACAAGCCACTTGTTGCCATCGGAAATATCAATTCTAAAAATGCAGCTTCAATTATAAAAGCCGGCGCAGATTCTTTAGCTATTGTATCTGCCATTTGTGGTTCTGAAAATCCTGAAAAAGCAGCCTACGAAATTAAAAACGAAATATTAAAATGAAAAAATACACTTACCCAACCGTTCTTACCATTGCAGGTTTCGATGGAAGCGGCGGTGCAGGAATACAGGCAGATATCAAAACGTTTTCAGCTTTGGGATGCTATGCAACATCGGTACTTACTGCACTTCCCGTTCAAAATACAATGGGTGTTAGAAAAATATATCCTGTTCCGACTGAAGCTGTTGCAGACCAGATAAAAGCTGTGCTTGATGATATTTTTCCTGATGCTATTAAAATTGGGATGGTTCATACCTCTCAATTGGTTGAAACCATTGTAAATACTTTAAAAAAATATCCAAAAATCCCGATTGTATTTGATCCTGTGATGGTTGCGACAAGCGGACATCGGTTGATTGAAGAAGAAACCATTCAGACGATTGTTGAACAATTATTCCCCATTGCAGAAATTATTACCCCAAATATGGACGAAGCTTCGATCCTGGCAAAAATGGAAGTTAAAACTTTAGAAGATATGCAAAAAGCCGGTGAAAAAATTTTACAATCGGGTTGTAAAAATATCCTTCTTAAAGGCGGACATCAGGAATTGCCAACCGTTACTTCATTATTATTTGAAGAAAATGGCAAACAATCTAGTTTTGAAACTATAAAATTTGCAACAAACAACACTCACGGTTCCGGATGTACGCTTTCTTCGGCTATTGCTGCTTTTATAGCGAGAGGTGAAAATCTATTCAATTCTGTTGAATCAGCACAGCAATATGTTTTTGAAGCTATTAAAAACGGAAAAGATGTTGCCGTCGGAAAAGGAAATGGTCCGCTTAATCACTTTTTTAATCCCCATAAATTAATTAAAAATGAATTGGTCTGAACTAACCTGGAAACAAACTGAAGAACGATATCAAGCTATTCTTACCATGCCTTTTGTCTCCCAATTGGCAGACGGAAGCCTTCCCAAAGAAAAATTTCAGTTTTATATGGCTCAGGATTCTTTATATCTGGAACATTTTGGAAGAGCATTGGCACTGATTGCAGCAAGAGCACATGACATCAGAAACACTTTAAAATACCTGAAATATGCAGRAACCGCAATCATCGTAGAAAATGCGCTGCATGAATCTTATTTTAAAGATTTTGGTTTACAGGATAAAGGTAAAATGCAGCCTGTATGTCACCATTATGTACATTTTCTCAAAAGCACAGCTGCGCTCGATTCTGTCGAAATAGCTATGGCAGCAGTATTACCTTGCTTCTGGATCTATAAAAAAGTAGGTGATCACATTTACAAGAACGTAAAATCTGAAAATAATCCTTACCAAAAATGGATTGAAACTTATGGTGGTGAAGAATTTGCAGATGCCGTTCAACAGGCGATTAACATCTGCGATGTGGTGGCTGCTGCTACAACTCATGCCATCAGAGAAAAAATGACTGAGGCTTTTTTAACTTCCTCACGAATGGAATACTATTTCTGGGAAGCTGCTTATGATAACAAAAACTGGATTTGAATTTAGAAATAATAATTAAAAGTAAAACGGATGTTACAAAATATACATCCGTTTTTTTATTTTTAAATTGTTCTAAACTTTTTATCAATTAAAAACAAAAAAATCCTCAAGCTTACGCCTGAGGATTTATATTCAAATCAGTTTGTGACTGCTTATTTTACTTCTTCGAAGTCTGCATCCTGAACATCATCTGCTCCGTTTGCATTTCCTTGAGATTGTCCTGCATCTGCACCCTGACCTTGCTGTCCTGCTGCATACATTTCTTCTGAAGCTGCCATCCAAGCTGCATCAAGAGCTTCGGTTTTAGCTTTTACATCATCTCCGTTTTTAGCTTCGAAAGCTGCTTTTAATTCTGTGTGAGCGGTTTCGATTGCTGCTTTTTTGTCTGCAGACAATTTATCACCAAACTCTTTCAACTGCTTTTCAGTCTGGAAGATCAATCCGTCAGCTTTGTTGAAGATTTCAACTTCTTCTTTTCTCTTGTTGTCTGCTGCAGAATTTTCCTGAGCTTCTTTCTTCATTCTTTCGATTTCTTCGTCAGAAAGACCAGAAGAAGCCTGAATTTTGATAGACTGCTCTTTACCAGTACCTTTATCTTTAGCAGAAACGCTTAAGATTCCATTCGCATCAATATCGAAAGTAACTTCAATCTGAGGAACTCCTCTTTGTGCAGGCGGAATATCTGTAAGGTCAAATCTACCGATTTCTTTGTTATCGTTGAACATTGGTCTTTCACCCTGTCCTACTCTGATGCTTACAGCCGGCTGGTTGTCAGAAGCTGTAGAGAAAACTTCAGATTTTTTGGTTGGTATCGTAGTGTTTGCATCAATTAATTTAGTGAAAACTGAACCCATCGTTTCGATACCTAAAGAAAGTGGTGTAACGTCTAATAAAAGAACGTCTGTAACGTCTCCTGTCAAAACTCCACCTTGGATTGCTGCACCGATTGCTACAACCTCATCCGGGTTAACCCCTTTTGAAGGCTTTTTACCGAAGAATTTTTCAACTTCTTCCTGGATGATCGGGATTCTTGTAGAACCACCTACCAAGATTACTTCGTCGATATCTGAAGTTGATAAACCTGCATCTTTCAATGCTTTTGCAACAGGCTCCATAGATCTTCTTACCAAATCAGCAGATAACTGCTCAAATTTAGCTTTAGTTAAAGTCTTTACTAAGTGTTTCGGACCTGTAGCTGTAGCTGTGATATAAGGAAGGTTGATTTCAGTTTGCGGAGAAGAAGACAATTCGATTTTTGCTTTTTCTGCTGCTTCTTTTAATCTTTGAAGAGCAATTGCGTCAGCTTTTAAATCAACACCTTCTTCAGACTGGAATTCAGAAGCCATCCAGTTGATGATTACATCATCAAAATCGTCACCCCCTAAGTGTGTATCACCGTTTGTAGACAATACTTCGAAAACTCCGTCTCCCAAATCAAGGATAGAAATATCGAAAGTACCACCTCCTAAATCGTACACTGCAATTTTCTGATCTTTGTGAGATTTATCCATACCATAAGCCAAAGCTGCTGCTGTAGGCTCGTTGATGATTCTTTCTACTTTAAGACCAGCAATTTCACCAGCTTCTTTTGTAGCTTGTCTCTGAGCATCGTTAAAGTAAGCAGGAACAGTGATTACCGCTCTTGTTACTTCCTGCCCAAGGTAATCTTCAGCAGTTTTCTTCATTTTCTGAAGCGTCATTGCAGAAATTTCCTGTGGCGTATATTCTCTGTCGTCGATTTTTACTTTTACAGTATCATTTGGTCCTGCAACAACTTCATAAGGTACTCTTGAAATTTCCTGAGCATCCTCTTTGAAGTGAGTTCCGATAAATCTTTTGATAGAATATACTGTTTTCTTCGGGTTTGTTACCGCCTGTCTTTTTGCAGGATCTCCTACTTTTCTTTCACCATCTTCAGTAAACGCTACGATAGAAGGTGTCGTTCTTTTACCTTCTGCATTAGGGATAACTACAGCATCTTTACCTTCCATTACTGCAACGCAAGAGTTGGTTGTACCTAAGTCTATTCCGATAATTTTACTCATAATATTTATATTTTTTCTAATTTTTAAAATTTATTTTACACTCACAATTTCTCAATATCTGTACCATTAGATTTTTTGTGACAAATTGACATAAAAAAAACAAAACTCCGATTTAATCGAAGTTTTGTTTTAATAAAGCTGGAAATATTTTCACTTATTTTTTGATGAATTTCATAGACTTTATAAAGTTTTTATCATTATAAGTTCTTACATAATACACCCCGGAAGCAAAATCTTTTACATCAATTTTATCGGTTTCATTTTTAATGAAAGCTTTTTTAACCAATCTTCCTTCAGCATTGAATATTTCTACCTCATTAATCTTCACTAATGGTGATGCTATTGAAATATACTGTGTGGTCGGATTTGGAAATAGATTTATTGAATTAGCCTTTTCAACCTCGTTAACTGATAAAAAAGTACAAGCATTAGAATTTAAAAGACTGGCTCTCGGTCCATTCATCGTGTTTGTCTTAATTGTTTTCTGATCGTTTGTAAAAAATGCCATTTCTGTATCTGTTACATAATCCATAAAATTCATAAACATAGCTCCGTTTGCGGTCGGATTACACATATTAGAATTATCCGGAAAAACATTTCCACCATAGTGTGCATCATTTATAGCAGGTGTATCTGCACAACCGTCGTCGTTATCTAGATCTCCACAAAGACTGTAATCTTCACCCCACGGATGCAAAAGCCCAAAATAATGACCAATCTCGTGTGTTGCAGTTCTACCTCCATTATAAGGATATTCTGCAGAGCCGATTGTTCCAAAATAATTGTAACCTATTGCCAAACCATCTTCAGGATAACCCGCTGCATCTGGTAAATAAGCCCATCCTAAATAAGGACTAGGCATATCTCCTACCCAAATATTTAAATATTTTGTAGGATCCCAAGCCAAAAGTCCCGCAGCTTTGTAATAATTATTGGGAAAATTAAAACCTGCAGTTACAGACTTTCTTTCTATACCTGTAGTAGTTGTACCATCACTTTTCACTGTTGCTAAACAGAAAACGAGTTCCAGATCAGCTCCAAAAGGCTTGAATGCATCGGGAACTACAGAGTTATAATCTGTATTTAATTTTCTAAAGTCAGCATTAAGTACTGCAATTTGCGAAGCAATCTGAGCATCAGAGATATTTTGGTCTGCATTTTTATACAGAACATGTACCACAACAGGAATAGTTACAACTGTTTGTGTATTTTTAGCAGTTGTATTTTTAGTTGTTAAATAATTTCTTAAATCTTGTTTCTTCGCTAATGCATCAGGATTGTTTGCAAAAAACTCTTTCATTTTCTGATCAGTTGCGCAAAATCTTTGACCATTAACACCCGTAATCATCAAAATTGCAAGCAATAATAGATATTTTTTCATTTTAAATTAATTTAATAGGCGAATGTAAATAATTTATACAATAGCAACCAAAAAAATTAAAAATCATAAAATAAATATTGAAGCCATTTAAACTTTTCCTATAAAAAAGGCTTGCCTATTTTTGTGTTGCAAAACATAAAAAAACAAAGCAAGCCAATGATGTACCAAGTACTTGACAAAGATATAATAGAAACTGAGATCGTACCAAATCTTCCGACCCCAAAACGAGGATTTTTACCGAGAGTTCCTTTGGCGGAGATTGTTAACTGTATTTTATATAAGCTTAAAACAGGCGTTCAATGGGCATATTTACCTGTAAAAAGTCTTTTTGAAGATAAAGTTTTAAGCTATCAAAGTGTCTTCTATCATTATCGTAAATGGTGTATAGGGAATATTTGGGAAGATTGCTGGATACAATTATTATCCAAAAACAAATCCAAGTTGGATTTATCAAGTGGAGATTTAGATGGCAGCCATACATCAGCTTTAAGAGGAGGAGAAGAGGTAGCTTATCAAGGACGAAAAAAGAGAAAGACAAGCACTGCCCTTTATTTTACGGACAGACAAGGGTTGCCTTTGGCAATGTCCGATCCTATTTCTAGGAATCACAACGATCTTTATCATATTGAGACCTATTTTGATCAAATCACCCAAACGTTAGAGAAAGCAGATATTGCTATAGAAGGATTGTTTATGAATGCAGATTCGGGTTTTGATTCCGGGAATTTCAGAAAGCATTGTGAGGATAAAGAAATTATAGCCAATATTGCTTTCAACAAACGGAATGGAACAGATACGGAAGATTATTATTTTGATGAAATTTTATATAGACAAAGATATGCTATAGAGAGAACTAATGCTTGGCTAGACAGTTTCCGATCATTGCTTAATCGTTTTGACACAACAGTATCGAGTTGGAAGTCTTTTAATTATATCGCTTTTATGGTTATAGCTCTCAACAAATTTTATAAATCTAAAAAAGTTTAAATGACCTCATTGCATAAAACAATAAAAATTACAATTTAACTTTATTTTTTTTCTAAATTTAATATGAAAAATTTTAAAGAGATAATTGTTTGCTTCAACTAAAGATTTAATTAAGAATTAACTTTAGATCCCTGCAAACAAAAAGTTTTATTCCTATTTTTGATAAATTTTACACCCAAATATGTCTTTACATTTTAATCCCAGAGATGTTACCTGGTTAGCGTTTAACGAAAGAGTTTTACAAGAAGCAATGGACGAAAACGTGCCGCTTCATCTCAGAATTCGTTTTCTCGGGATTTTCTCAAATAATCTGGATGAATTTTTCAGAGTGCGTGTTGCCGGTCTGAAACGTGCAATGGATTTTAAAGAAAAAGTAATCGCAGAATCGTTTTATCAGCCACCATCAAAGATTCTTCAGAGAATCAACGAGATTGTCATTACACAGCAGGCTGACTTCGATAAAACCTGGAAAAAAATTCAGATTGAAATGGCTGAGCAGAAAGTTTTCATTAAAACTTCTAAAAACCTCAGTGTCAAACAGAAAGAGTTTGTACGCCAATATTTTGATGAAGTGGTAGAATCGAATGTGATCCCGATCCTTCTTCACGAAAATACGCCAATGCCTTACATGAGAGACAAAAGTCTTTATCTGGGTGTTGCCATGCGAAAAAAAGACTGGAATTACCACAGCAACTATGCAATTATTGAGATCCCGTCACGTTTTGTAGGAAGGTTTGTTTTGTTGCCTACCGAAGATCCCGAAGAAAAGAACGTCATGCTGCTTGAAGATGTCATTACATTCAACCTTCCGCATATATTTTCTTATTTCGGGTACGACGAGTTTTCTGCCCATGCTTTTAAAGTAACGAAAGATGCAGAAATGGATATTGATAACGACATCAAAACCAATTTTGCAGAAAAAATAGAAAAAGGGCTGAAAAACCGTAGAAAAGGGAAGCCTACCCGTTTTGTTTTTGATAAAGATATGGATAAAGCAATGCTCGAATTGCTCATTCGAAAATTAAATTTAAGTAAAAAAGACAGCATTATTCCCGGTGGAAAGATTCATAATTTTAAACATTTTATGGATTTTCCTGACGTGATTGAATACAGCAAAAAACCGGTAGAAAGAACTTCTTTTACCCATCAGGCTTTTGAGCATGGCGAGAGAGTGACAGATGTTATTATGAAACAAGATGTTTTACTGAGTTTTCCGTACCATACTTATACTCCTGTCATCGATTTGTTGCGTGAAGCTGCGATGGATCCCGATGTGAAATCTATCCAGATTACTGCTTATCGTTTGGCGAGCAATTCAAAAATAAGCAATGCGCTGATTTATGCTGCCAGAAACGGGAAAGAAGTAACGGTAATGCTCGAGCTTCAGGCAAGATTTGATGAAGAATCGAATCTTATGTGGAAAGAGATGTTTGAACCCGAAGGAATTAACGTTTTAATAGGAATTCCGGACAAAAAAGTACATGCCAAATTGTGCATCATCAAAAAACGGGTACATAATAAAACCCTGCAATATGGTTTTGTAAGCACAGGAAATTTTAACGAAAAAACGGCAAAAATCTATGGCGATCATTTGATAATGACTTCAGACAGAGGGATTATGGCAGATATCAATAAGGTTTTCACAGTACTCAAAAAACCGAAAGAAGATTATTTATCGGTTCTAAAAACCTGTAAGAAGCTTTTGGTATGTCCGCAATTTATGCGTGAAAAAATCGTGCATTATATTGATAAAGAAATTGAAGAAGCCAAAGCCGGAAGAAAAGCAGAAATAATCATCAAGGCAAATTCTGTAAGCGACCGTGCCTTAATTACTAAAATGTACGAAGCTGCGCAAGCCGGAGTGATGATCAGAATGATTGTAAGAGGAATTTACTGCGCGATCAATCAGAAAGAATTTAAGCAGAAAATTAAAGCCATAAGTATTGTTGACGAATATCTGGAGCATGCAAGAGTGATGTATTTTTATAACAAAGGTTCTGAAGACATCTACATTTCTTCTGCCGACTGGATGAACAGAAACTTAGATTACAGGATAGAAGCAGCAGCAAAAATAGTTGACAAGAATCTTAAGAAAGAGCTTAAAGATATTCTCGACATTCAGTTAAAAGACAATGTAAAGGCAAGAATTTTAGATAAAAAGCTGAGCAATAAATACATCAGCAACGGTGAAGCAGAATGCCGGTCACAAATTGAAACCTACAAATACCTGAAAGCAAAAACTACAGTGAAATAAATTCATTATAAAAAGGAAAAAATAATATTTTCGTAAATTCGGATTTTTAAAAAATACAAATTAAAATCAACCAACTGAAATTCAATAAAATACATTCAAAATGATCATTGCAGCGATAGACATAGGAAGTAATGCAGCCCGACTTTTAATTAATGAAGTAAAAATTCAAAACAGAAAACCTGAGTTTATTAAATTAAATCTTCTGAGAATACCGCTGCGATTGGGAATGGATGTCTTTACCCTTGGAAAAATCGGTGAAGAAAGAGAAAAAATGGTCATTGATTCTATGAAAATTTTCAGTGATCTGATGAAAATATACAAAGTAGAACATTACCGCGCCTGTGCAACCAGTGCAATGCGTGACGCAGAAAACGGACAGGAAATCATCAAAATAGTAAAAGAAACTTCAGATATAGATATTGAAATTATTTCCGGTGACGAAGAAGCTACTTTAGTCTACGAAAACCACGTTGCAGAAGGTCTCGACAAAGATTTTGCCTATCTTTATGTAGATGTTGGAGGCGGTTCTACAGAACTTACTTTTTATGAAAACGGAAAAATGGTTTACGAGAGATCTTTCAACATCGGAACGATCAGACTGCTCAACGATCTGGTGAGTGAAGACAACTGGAAGGAAATGAAAGAGGAAATCCGGAAAAATATCAACAGCAAAAAGCCGATTGTTGCGATTGGTTCGGGAGGAAACATCAACAAAGCTTTCTCGATGAGCAAAACCAAAGACGGAAAACCCATGTCTGCGACCTATCTGAAAAAAATCCACAAAG
Organism: Chryseobacterium sp. 2TAF14; assembly: GCF_052115105.1. Classification (NCBI taxonomy): domain Bacteria; kingdom Pseudomonadati; phylum Bacteroidota; class Flavobacteriia; order Flavobacteriales; family Weeksellaceae; genus Chryseobacterium; species Chryseobacterium sp. 2TAF14. The sequence goes on along the minus strand of NZ_JBFRGA010000021.1, from coordinate 10,205 downwards.
AAATCAATGCGCTTACCGTAGATGAAAGAATGAGCAAATACAATCTGAGACAGGATCGTGCAGATGTTTTGGGACATGCTTTGAAAATCTACAACAACGTCATGACCTGGTCTGAAATCAGCAGGATTTTTGTGCCTAAAATTTCTGTAGCGGATGGGTTGATTCATAATATTTATGAGAAGGTTTCGGGAAAATAAAAACCTATTTTTTCTGCTTAAAAAAAATTAATATTAAATTTAGCAACCAAATAGTGTCATTTAAAAATGTGATGCTGTTAAAGAGATACATTATTTTCAAAAAAAGAAAATTCACATTATCTTAAAACTATTGTTTAAAACATTTATTAAATAAGAAATGAGCAATAAAGACATAAAAGCACATTGGGAAACAGTTTATGAAACTAAAAACCAGGATCAGGTAAGTTGGACTCAGGAAATTCCAAAAACTTCGCTTGACTTCATTTCTTCTTTTAATATAGACAAAAGCGCTAAAATTATTGATATTGGCGGCGGAGACAGCAAACTTGCTGATTATTTGCTTGAAAACGGTTTTGAAAACATTACCGTTTTAGATATTTCTGAAAAAGCACTTGAAAAGGCAAAAATTCGTCTCGGCGATAAAGCTAAAAAAGTAAATTGGATAGTAAGCGATATTATCGACTTTCAGCCAACAACAACTTTTGACGTTTGGCATGATCGCGCAAGCTTCCATTTTTTGACAACAGATGAGCAAATTTCAAAGTATACAGATCTGGCAAAAAAATCTGTAAAAGGTTTTATGATTTTAGGAACATTTTCAACAAACGGACCTACAAAATGTAGCGGACTCGACATTACACAATACAGTGAAGAAACATTGACCGATAAATTCAAAAATGATTTTGACAAAATTGCATGTATCACCGAAAATCATCAAACACCTTTTAATACGATACAAAATTTCCTGTTTTGCAGTTTTAAAAGAAAAGAAAATTAGCAAAATAAAATCCTGCTAAAAAATCCTACAAAGTTTTAAAAAATTGGCGTTTGCTAAATCTTATTAAGAAAATTAACAATAACTTAAAGAATCCCAATCATTTTAAATAAAATATTAATTATTTCTTAAAATTCCCTTAAAAGCCTCACAACTTACAATCTTCATTTTTGCAATAATCTAAAAATTAGTAAAAATGAAAAACAAATACCTTTTGAGAGGTCTTTTGCCGATTGCTGCTTTATTTCATGGCGCAGTTTCAGGACAAAGTACATTGGTTCACTACTGGAATTTTAATAATAATGCGTCGGTTTCCGCCATTACAACGCCTACTTCTACACTTTTAAATGGCTCAATCACCGCAACTTCTACTGGAACAGGAAACACAGATACTTTTATTGATTTTGCGGGAGGTACAAACCAAAACTTTAATGTTGATAATTTAAATGCAAGAAACGGAGACGCTTCGGGAACGCATTTGAGGTACAACTATCCGATCAACGGAAATGTGAAGTTTAATTTGCCTACAACAGGATATAATAATGTTATTGTAAAATTTTCTACCAGAAGATCAGGTTCCGGAGCAGGAACTCAGACGTGGTCTTATTCTTTAGATGGAACAACGTACACAACCTACCAAACGGTATCTCCGCAAGATGCAAATCCGCAATTGATTACATTTGATTTTTCGAATGTTGCAGGCGTTTCAAACAATCCTAATTTCAAGCTTAAAGTTGAGTTTTCACAGGGAATAGGAGGCGCAGTCGGAAACAACAGATTCGACAACTTCACTGTTGATGCCACATCAATCGGCGGAGTTGACACGACTCCACCAACGGTTGCTTATTTACCTGCAAATAATGTGAACAACGCTTCAACAACAGTAAATCCTACAATTACTTTCAACGAAAACGTAAGGTTGATTGACAACTCTGCGATTACTTCTGCAAATGCACAAAATTTAGTTGAATTAAAATTAAATAATGCTACAGGAAACACAGTTCCTTTTACGACAACTTTCACCAACAATACCATTACGGTAATTCCTTCAGGCGGTTTGCTTCCCAGTCAGGCTTATTATTTAGCTTTAAAACTAAATATGGTTGAAGACACAAGTGATAACGCAGTTACAACCGCAACGTCAAGTACTTTTACAACGGCAGGAACAAGTATTTCTTTAGATAAAACTTTAATTAAAATCAACGAAAATGCAGGAACTTTAGCATTTAAAATCAATATTAATAATCCTTCGAATGCAACGGTAGATTTGGTTGTAAAACCTGCTTCTTTCAACACCGCAAACAGCAGCGATTTTACATTTACAAGTCAGACAATCAATATTACACCTTCAACGACAAGCATAACGGTAAATATTCCGATTATTGATGATACAGCAGCAGAACAACAGGCAGAATATTTTGTTTTAGGTTTAGAAAATCCTGTAGGAACGGCAATTACAGGAGACACTACTTCTACAATTTATATTATTGATAATGATAAAGCGGCTCCGGTTCCTTCAAACCAGATTTCGTTAAATTATATCGGAAGTTTTGACCCTTCAGGAAATAATAACAGCTCGACGGAAATTGTAGTTCATGATGCGGCAACTCAGAGATTATTTACGATCAGTTCTTTGACGGATGTTTTTGATATTATAAATTTCTCAAATCCTGCACAACCATCTGTTATTCAGACAGTAGATATGGCTCCTTACGGCGGAATTACAAGTATCGCTGTGAAAAACGGAATCGTTGCTGTAGCTTCTCCAAACGCAACCAATCCACAAGGAAACGGAAAAGTTGTTTTCTTTGACACCAACGGTGTTTACCTAAAACAGGTTGAAGTTGGGATTTTACCGGATATGGTTACTTTCACACCGGACGGAACAAAAGTAATGACCGCCAATGAAGGTGAACCAAACGATGCTTACACAGTCGATCCTGAAGGTTCAATTTCGATTATTAATATTTCAGGTGGAATTCCGGCTTTAACGCAATCGAATGTAACAACACTTTCTTTCACTGGATACAACGCTCAGGAAGCTGCATTTATCGCCTCAGGCGGAAGAAAAGTAAAATCTACGAGTACTTTAGCCCAGGATTTAGAGCCTGAGTACATTTCAATCAGCGCAGACAGCCAGAAAGCTTGGGTTTCTTGCCAGGAAAACAACGGAATTATTGAGGTTAATTTAGCCAATAATACTTTAGGAAACATTTGGGGATTAGGTAAAAAAGACATGAGTCTTCCAGGAAACGGTTTTGATGCTTCAGACAATAACGGCGAAGTTTTAATTGCAAACTGGCCTGTAAAAGCGTATTACAATCCTGATGCAATGGCTTCTTTCCAGATTGGAAACACCAATTATCTGGTTACCGCAAACGAAGGAGATGAAAAAGATTTAGGCGGATTCAGCGAAAGAACAACAGTTGGAGCAAACGGATATACTTTAGATTCAGCCATTTTCCCGAATGCTTCAATTCTGAAAGCTTCCCATAATTTAGGAAGATTCAGAGTTACGAATGTCAATGGAAATACAGACGGAGACGCAGATTTTGAAGAAATCAATGCTTTAGGAGCAAGATCGTTCTCAATTTTCAATGCAGATACAAAACAACTCGTTTATGACAGCGGAGATCAGTTTGAAAGATACATTGCAGCCAATCATCCATTAATTTTCAACGCTGATAACGAAGAAAACGGAGCAAAAAACCGAAGCCGTGCAAAAGGTCCGGAACCGGAAGGCGTAACTTTAGGAAAAATAGGAACTCAGACTTTTGCATTCATCACTTTGGAAAGAACCGGAGGCGTGATGGTTTATAATGTAACCGATCCGAATAACGTTACGTTTACCGATTACAAACATTCAAGAATGACTTCTGCGTTCGGCGGAGACAACGGTCCGGAAGGAATTACTTATATCGCACCGGAAAGCATTACCAATAATCCAAACGGAAAAGGTTATTTAGTTGTTGCCAACGAAATTAGCGGAACGCTTTCCATCTACGATATCACGATGCCTACGAACTTATCAACCGGAGAAGTGAAGACCGAGAAAGCAACGTTCAACATCTTCCCGAATCCTGTAAACAAAGGAAATACACTGTACTTTAACAGAGCAATGGGTTACGAATTGTATGACATGAGCGGGAAACTTCTTGGAAAAGAGAAAAACGCATTAACCATCGATACTTCAAAATTAAATACGGGAGTTTATTTAATCAAAACTTCAGAAGGTGAAGTGAAGAGGATCATCGTGAAATAATTTTTTTTTACTTAATAATTTACTTTTGTAGCCTCGAAATTTTTTCGGGGCTTTTTTTGGTAGTTATAAAAAAAGTACTAAATTTACTGCACAATATATAAACACAATAATGAAAAAGAAATTTACTACTATGACCGTAGCAATGGTCTCTGCGTTTTATTTTAATCTTAACGCTCAAACAATTAATTTAGATACATCTTTTGGAAACAATGGAATTGTTTCAATACCATTAATTGGCGAAGCTGACGACCTAAAAATAATAGAAAGCTCTGATAATAAGCTTTTAGTTTTTGGAAAAGATATCCCATCAAGTATTTCCATATATCCAAACAAAATTCATAAATTAAACACCAATGGAACTTTCGATACAAGTTTTGGATCAGGTGGCACCATAACACTACCAAATTATGTAAGCGACTTTACAATTGTTCCACAGGGATCAAATAAATTTCTCGTAACATTTCAAAGAACTACAATAGATTCATCTTCAAAAATTAGCATTTTAAGATATGATTTAGCTACAGGACAAATTGATACAACTTTTGGTGTTAATGGTGAATTTACTACTAATTTTGACGGATCAATTGGATTTCGAGACAATATTGCATGTGTGTTATCTGACAATTCAATAATTATATCGACTGGCAGTAAGTTTATAAAGCTATTGTCAAATGGAACTATTGATTTCTCATATGGAAATAATGGAATCATTAATCATCTTAGTGATGGAAATATTCAATTATCAAATTCTGATATTTTAAACTTTTATGATACTAAAATTGAGAAAATAAGCACTACTGGAAACCTAATTAGCTCATTTGGCACCAACGGTACTTTCACCTATCAAAATCCAGGTACATATTCTTCAAAACAAGTATCGGATGGAAGTATTTACAGCTTGGATATAGATGGCTATAATTTTAATAAAATAAGCTATAACGGCGCTTCATCAAATATTGTTTCACTAACCACTGATAATAATACACTTGAATTCTACAGCAATTTTGATTTTGCAGGAGATAAAATATATTTTGTAGGAACAACTTCTACAGATTCACCATTCATCGTCAGCTATGATAATTCTGGCAACCTTATTCCATTGAATTCTCAAAATTCATATAAAGAAATTGCTATTCCAACAGGAAATTACACCTCAATTTTATCAAAAGATAATACATTGTATGTAGGAGGAGACAGAATAGATATCGCTACAAACAAATGGTATTATGTAGTTACTAAATACAATATCACAAATTCAACTCTATCAACAGCTGAAAGTAGGTCTGAAAATTTAATTTCTTTTGAAAATCCGGCTAAATCAAATTTAGTTTACTCTACTAAAGAAATTATAGAAAATATAAAAATATATTCTACCGATGGAAGGCTAATAAAAATTGTAAATAAAAATAATTCTGACATTTCAGAATTAGTAAGTGGTTTCTATCTCTTAAAGGTTGAATTTAAGAATGGAGAAACAGTAACTGAAAAAATTCTTAAGAAATAATATACGAAAGTACTTCTTAAAACAATAAAACCTTGTCAAGGTTAATTTGCATGCGAATTATTACCTTGACAAGGTTCAAAGTCATTCAAACATAAACTCACAAAAAAAGACAGACCTCCAAGATCTGTCTTCAAAAAATATATCGTCGTATTTTTTACTCTACATTTACTACCTTTTCAATTTCAGGAGCGTGCTGTTTGATGGTGTTTTCAACGCCTAATTTCAAAGTTGAGAAATTAAGAGAACAACCTGAACAGTTTCCTAAAAGTTTTACAAAAACAGTATTGTCTTTTACATCCAAAAGCTCAATATCACCGCCGTCTTTATTCAGAAACGGACGAATGCTTTCCAGAGCTTCCATTACTCGGGTTACAGTGTCTTCGTGTGTTATATTTGTCTCCATATTTGGGTTTGGTTTTCAAAAATGTATTTGAAATTATTTTAATTATTTTTTTGGCGAGCAACCTGCCATTGTCGTGATTTTTACCGCTTCAGTCGGAGGAAGAAACTTGTTTCTTTCCACTAAGCTTTCTACCATTTTCTTGGCAGTTTCATTATAAATCTCAGCAATTTTAGAGTTCTCCTGTAAAGCAGCCGGTCTTCCTACATCTCCCGCTTCTCTGATGCTTTGAATTAAAGGAATTTCTCCTAAAACCGGAATATTTAAATCATCCGCTAAATATTGTGCTCCCTGGTTTCCAAAGATATAATATTTATTGTCAGGTAATTCTTCCGGTGTAAAATACGCCATATTTTCCACTAATCCAAGAACCGGAATGTTAATACTTTCCATTTGGAACATAGCGATTCCTTTTCTAACGTCTGCTAAAGCCACGTGTTGAGGTGTACTGACAATCACCGCTCCCGTTACCGGAACTTCCTGAATAATTGATAAATGAATATCTCCGGTTCCCGGAGGAAGGTCGATTAATAAGAAGTCTAATTCTCCCCAAGCTGCATCTCTAATCATCTGGTTCAAAGCTTTTGAAGCCATTGGTCCTCTCCATACAACCGCCTGATTAGCTCCCGAAAAATATCCGATGGAAAGCATTTTCACACCATAATTTTCGATAGGTTTCATTAAGCTTTTTCCGTTTACATCAACAGAAATTGGTTTTTGACCTTCTGTATCAAACATGGTAGGAACAGATGGCCCGTAAATATCGGCATCCAATAAACCCACTTTAAAGCCCATTTTCGCTAAAGTTACCGCAAGGTTTGCAGAAACGGTAGACTTACCAACTCCACCTTTTCCTGATGCGATGGCAATAATATTCTGAATTCCAGGAATTTGTTTTCCTTTGATCTGGCTTAACTGAACTTCGCTTGGTTCCGGAGAAACAATTTTAAGTTTAAGATTAATTTCCTCTCCAAATTCGCTCGCAAAAGCCTGCTTCATTGCTGCCTCAAGCTTTTTCTTTTCGTGCATTGCAGGAGAATGCGCAGTCATATCGATATAAACATCATTTCCCATCAACTGAAAATTCGACACCAAGTCGTCTACTTCAATCTCTTTCAGGAAATTCTGAACTTTTTCTTTAGTCAACATAAAAATATAAATTGTCTACAAATTTACGGATTTTTTAATGATTAGAAATCAATAAAGATGCTGATAGATAAATTCTTTTGCTGAAGGAATTTTTGTGTAATTTAGGGCGATTTTAATTTTAATATCCATGAAAAAAATATTATTCGTTCTGTTAGGATTAATTGCCAATAATTCGTTTTCACAAAATTATTCGCAATATGTAAATCCTTTTATTGGAACGGGCGGTCACGGACATACTTTTCCGGGTGCGATTGTACCTTTCGGAATGGTACAGCTTTCTCCGGACACGAGAATTGACGGAAGCTGGGACGGCTGCAGCGGTTATCATTATTCCGATTCTGTAATTTACGGATTTTCTCATACCCACTTAAACGGAACAGGAGTTTCTGATTACGGAGACATCATGTTGATGCCCACAATGGGAAAACCGGGATTAACGCCGAAAGAATATTCATCAAAATTTTCTCATAAAAATGAAAAAGCTACTGCCGGATTTTATTCTGTTAAATTAGACAAGCACAATATTGATGTTCGTTTAACAACGACCAAAAGAGTCGGTTATCACGAATATAAATTCAACAAAGCCGGAAATGCTAATATTATTTTAGATTTAAATCACAGAGATAAATTGCTTGAAGGCGAAGTTAAAATTATTGACAGCAAAACCATTGAAGTTTTCAGAAGAAGTGAAGCTTGGGCAACGAATCAATACATTTATGCAAGAATTGAGTTTTCAAAACCGATGAAAATTTCAAAAGAATATTTAAACGGTGAAAAAATTGAAGGCATTAGCGAAGGCAAAAAAAAGGTTTCTTTAAATGGAAATAAATTAGCTGTAGCTTTTTCAACTCAAGTAAAAAAAGGAGGAAAAATAAGTGTAAAAGTTGCGATTTCTCCGACGGGTTATGAAGGGGCAGCAAAAAATATGTTAGCTGAAGGAAAATCAAATAATTTCAGTGAAATTCAAAATCAGGCAGTTACAGACTGGAATAAAGAATTGTCAAAAATTGAAGTTAAATCTGATGATAAAAACAAACTGGCAATTTTCTACACGGCAATGTATCATGTTTTCACACAACCGAATATCAATATGGATGTTGACGGAAAATACCGTGGAAGAGACAACAAGTTTTACACAGCAAATGATTTCGGATATTATTCTGTGTTTTCACTTTGGGATACTTTCAGGGGAGCGCATCCTTTGATGACCTTAATCGACAGAAAAAGAACGGCAGATTTCGTTAATACGTTTATTAAACAACGTGAACAGGGCGGAAGAATTCCGGTTTGGGAACTGGCTTCCAACGAAACAGAATGCATGATCGGTTATCATGGTGTTTCTGTAATTGCAGACGCAATGGCAAAAGGAATCACAGGTTTTGATTATGAAAAGGCTTTTGAAGCTGCAAAAAACTCTGCGATGCAGGATATTTTTGGTTTAAATGCATATAAACAGAAAAATTACATCAGCATTGATGATGAACATGAAAGCGTYTCTAAAACGTTGGAATATGCTTATGACGACTGGTGTATCGCTCAAATGGCGAAGATTTTAGGCAAAAAAGAAGATTACGAATATTTTATGAAACGTTCTCAAAACTGGAAAAACCTTTACAATCCGAACAACGGTTTTATGCAGGCAAGAAAGAACGGGAATTGGTACGAACCGTTTGATCCAAATGAAGTGAACAATAATTACACAGAAGGAAATTCTTGGCATTACTCCTACTCTGTTCAGCAAGATATTCCGGGATTAATTCAGACGCATGGCGGAAAGGAAAAATTTGAACAGTTTATTGATGCTATTTTCGCCGCTTCTGATAAAACGACAGGAAGAGAACAAGTGGATATTACAGGTTTAATGGGACAATACGCTCAAGGAAACGAACCAAGTCATCACATCGCTTATCTTTATAATTTCGTTGATAAACCACAAAAAACAGAAGAAAAAATTAAATATATTCTTGATAATTTTTACAAAAACTCTCCGGACGGACTGATTGGAAACGAAGATTGCGGACAAATGAGCGCTTGGTACATTTTGAGCACAATGGGAATCTACTCAGTAACTCCCGGAAAACCTGAATGGGAAACCGTAACACCTTATTTTGATGAGGTTAAACTACATTTAGAAGACGGGACGACCAGAACTATTACCAAAAACACTCCTAAAAGTGAGCTTAAACATTTAGGTTTTGAAAATGTAAAAGTTGCTAAAGATTTAAAATATACAGAACAAACTGCATCTCCTGTGATTGCGGCAGACAGAATCTTTGATTTTACGACTCAGGTAAAAATCACGCCTTTGAATGAAAAAGATAAAGTCTATTACATGACGATGGATGAAGACGACAAAAATGTGAGAAAAACATTTAAAGTCTACAAAGAACCTTTTACCATCAGCAAAACAACACAAGTTTCCACTTATGCCGAAAGAAATGGCGAGAAAAGCGGAATTACAACAGCCAACTTCAACAGAAGGCCCAATCATTGGGATGTAACCATAAACGCAACGGTAAATCCGCAATACACTGCAGGTGGAAAATTAGCAATTATCGATGGAATCAACGGTGATGTCAATTGGAGAAAAGGTGAATGGCAGGGTTATCAGGGACAAACTGTGGAAGCAATTATCGATTTTAAATCTCCACAGCAAATCAATGAAATTTCTTCAACTTATCTACAAGACAGCAGAGCATGGATTTTAATGCCTAAAAAAGTAGAATATTACGCTTCAATGGATGGGAAAACGTTTATTCTTCTGAAAACTTTAGAAAACGACATCGATCCAAAAGATACCAATGTTCAGGTAAAAGATTTCAGAACAACAGTTCTTCCGACTGAGGCACGCTTTGTAAAAGTAAAAGCGTATCATTTCGGAAAACTTCCGGAATGGCATCAGGGAGCAGGTGGAGAAG
>NZ_JBFRGA010000020.1:0-24864 GCF_052115105.1 Chryseobacterium sp. 2TAF14 | reverse complement strand
TCACAAAAAATGGATTGACGACATTAATGAAACGCAAAATACGGAAGTGAAGTTCCCGATTATTGCAGATRAGGATAGAAAAATTTCTGAACTTTATGATTTTATTCATCCCAATGCTTCTGTGACCACTACAGTTCGCTCATTATTAATTATTGATCCTGAAAAAAAAGTAAGATTAATTATCACTTATCCTGCTTCTACGGGTCGAAATTTTAATGAGATCAACAGAGTTTTAGATTCTCTTCAGCTTGTAGATTCTCATAAAATAGCAACTCCTGTAAACTGGCAAGATGGTGATGATGTGATTATTCCGCCTGCTATTTCTACAGAAGAGGCGAAAAGTATTTTTCCTAAAGGCGTTACCGAAATAAAACCTTATTTGCGCTACACGCCGCAACCCAATAAATAGGCTTAGATTTTTTATTTATTATATATAGTTTAGTTTTAATTTGAAAAAGCGCTCAGAACATTTCTGAGTCGCTTTTGTTGTTTATTTTATAATAGTTTATTCTTATCTTACGTCGTTGGCAACTTCTCTTGCTTTAGAAGTCGGTAAATAGATACTGAAACCAACATTAAAACTAATTCTAGATGTTAACCCCTCATTACCGAAACCTGTTACGCCGTTATATTTTACCAATCCTTCCACACCAATATTTGGTGTGATAAAATATGAATAACCAGGCCCAACTCCAAAATCTAAACCTGTAGTAGAGATACCGTTTTCAACATTGAAGCCTCCAACTCCGACATTCCCTTCAAAGAACCAACGGCCGTGGTTTAATAAATTATCAACTCCTTGTTCTCCCGGAGAAAGGAAATAACGACCTAATGCTCCAACTCCATAATCAAACTGTGTTGATTGTCCTGCTCCTGGCTTTGAAAATCCTAAAGTAACGTATCCCCCAACAGCAACATTGTCTTCTACAAAATATGCGGCTCTAGGTTGAAGCTTGATATCATAACCAGCTCCTGTATTTAAACCGAAATTGCTGGAAAGCAAGCTGCTTCCTACCATCCAGTTTCCTTTTTGAATTTGTGCATTTGCTGTTGTAGCTAATCCTGCAATCGCTAATATTCCTGTAAAAATTAACTTTTTCATATTTATAATTTTAATATTATTGTTTATTATTTTGACAAAACATAAAATTCAATTAATGTGCCAAAATGCTTATTATGAACAGGATTTACATATTTTAAGCTTAAAATTAAATTTTAAATTTAACTTTTATGAAGCTGTAAATTAAGAATAATGCAATTGAATCTGAGAAATATTTTAACATAATCTGTTTTCTTGCTTACAGATTATAACTTGTGTATAGATTTAATAGAAATATGTAAACTATCTTTGCTAAAAATAAATCTATGCAATTAGTAAAAGTTGGTCTTTGTGCCTTCGGAATGAGCGGGAAAGTTTTTCACGCTCCGTTTTTAAAAGAGCATCCCGGTTTTTTTATGTCTGCAGTGGTAGAACGATCAAAAGAAGATTCAAAAGAAAAATATCCGGATGCTGAAATTTACCGTTCGGTAGAAGAAATGCTGACAAATGCAGCTATTGATGTTGTGGTTGTCAATACGCCTGTTCAGACCCATTTTGAATATGTGAAAATGGCTTTGGAAGCCGGGAAAAATGTAATTGTAGAAAAACCTTTTACCGTAACTGCTTCAGAAGCAGAAGAACTGGTGAATTTAGCTGAAAATAAAAACCTTTTCTTAAGTGTTTATCAAAACAGAAGATTTGATCGTGATTATCTTCAGGTACAGAAAATTTTGGACGAAGGAAAATTAGGAAATGTAAAAGAAGTTGAAATTCGTTTTGACAGATTCAGAACTGAGCCGAGCGGAAAACAACATAAAGAAGACCCTGAACAAAACGGTTCTGGATCGATACATGATTTGGGATCGCATTTGGTAGATCAGGCTGTGCAGCTTTTTGGCTTTCCCGAAAAGCTGTTTGCCGATGTTTTTTCAATGAAAGGAGAGAGTTTTGCCAATGATTATTTTGAAATTATTTTGTACTATATAAATGATTTAAGAGTAAGGTTGAAATCTTCAGTTTTCACCAAAGAAGATCATTATGCATATAAAATTCATGGCGATAAAGGAAGTTTTTTACAGGAACGTACCGATAACCAGGAAAATGAATTGACAGCAGGAGCAATTCCTGTTTACGGAAAAGAATGGATGCAGCCTTTGAAAGATACTGATGGAATTCTTAATTATTTAAATGAAAATTCTGAAACACAAAGAGTTTTAACTTCAAGTGAATTCGGAAATTATATGAATTATTATCAGCAAATCTACGAACATATCGTTTTTGGATATGCATTACCATCTCTTGGGAATGAGATTGTGCAAAATATGAAAATCATAGAAACTGCTATTGAAAGTTCTAAAAAAGGAAAAGTTATTGATTTCAATTAAGAATTAATTTAAAAATTTTAAATTTGATAGTTATGAAAACTAAATCTATTACATTAATTTGTATATTAATTGTTGCTTTTTCATTTGGTCAAAATCAGTTAAAAGAGAATAGTTCAACTAAAAATAACTTTGTTTCAGAAAATTACATATATAAATTATTTCCAACTAAAAATTTTTGGACTTTTATTAAGTTAAATACAAGAAATGGTAAGATGTGGCAAATACATTTTAGTGTAAAAGGAGATGAAGAACGTGGTATTTTAGATTTAAATTCTTCTTCACTTGTAAGTATCGATAAAGAAGTGAATGGGAGGTTTACTCTTTATCCAACAGAAAATAATTTTAATTTTTTATTACTTGATCAAATTGATGGCAATACATATCAAGTTCAATGGTCAATGGATGCTGCAAATCGGGGTGTTATTCCAATTAATAATTTAATTAAAGATTAAAAATACTAAAATATGCAAAAAAGAAGTTCAAGTTTTACAGTAATCGGTTTGTTGTTTGTAGGAATTGCAATGACTTTAGTTCAAGACAATATGTATTTGAAATACGGATTTCTTATTTTGGGGACGGCATTTCTTTTTTACAGCATTTTTACATTAATCAGAAAAAAATGATAAAAAATAGCTGCTCAATTTCTGAACAGCTATTTTTTATTTAATCCTGAAGCTCAAGCCATCTCATTTCATGGTTTTCCAGCTTTTCAGAAAGACTTTCAAGTTCTGCGGAAAGCTTTGATATTTTCTCATAATCAGTTTCGTTATTAAGCTGATCGAGAATTTCTGCTCTTTTCTCCTCAAATTCCGGAATTTCCTTTTCGATGGTTTCCAGCTCGCGCTGCTCTTTAAAAGAAAGTTTTTTCTTTGCAGGCTGTGGTTTTGAAACTGGCTTTTCTGCTACTTTTTCAACTACAATTTCTTCTGTCTGCTTCGTTTTTTTATCCTCATTTTTTTGGCTTCCGTCTTCCAGTTTTTTATTTTCTCTGTATTCTGAAAAGTTTCCGATAAAATCTTTAATTTTTCCTTCGCCTTCAAAAGCCAAGATATGGTCAACAATACGATCCATAAAATACCTGTCGTGAGAAACGATGATGAGACTGCCCTGGAAATTTAAAAGGAAATTTTCTAAAACCGTCAAAGTAGGAAGGTCAAGATCATTCGTAGGCTCATCAAAAATCAAAAAGTTTGGATTTTGATATAAAATATACATCAAATGAAGCCTTCTTTTTTCGCCTCCCGAAAGTTTAGAAATCGGCGAATATTGCGTTTGATCATCAAATAAAAATAACCTTAAAAACTGTGATGCGGTAATCGTTCTTCCATTCGCCAAAGGGAAGTTTTCAGAAATTTCTTTGATGAAATCTATTACTCTTTCATCTTCTTTATACTGAAGACCTTTTTGAGAAAAATATCCGAATTTGATCGTTTCTCCTGTTTCAATTTCCCCGGAATCCTTCGGTTCAAAACCCTGAATAATATTTAGCAAAGTAGATTTTCCGGCGCCGTTTTTTCCTACAATTCCTACTTTCTCACCTCTCTGAAAAGAGTAGCTGAAATCTCTAAGCAAAACTTTATTACCAAAACTTTTAGAAATATCTTTAAGTTCAAGAATTTTGTTGCCTAATCTTTTCATTTCAAAATCGAGCTCCAAAGAATCTTTTCGGGTGTCTGTTTTTGCTACTTTTTCGGTTTCGTAAAAGGCGTCAATTCTCGATTTAGACTTTGTAGTTCTTGCTTTTGGCTGTCTTCGCATCCATTCCAGCTCTTTTCTGTAAAGGTTGTTGGCTTTATCGATGGTTGCATTCATATTATCCTCGCGAATCATCTTGTTTTCAAGATAAGTTGCGTAAGAACCATTATGAATATACAGGTTTTGATCTTCCATTTCCCAAATAATCCCGCAAACTGCATCAAGAAAATAACGGTCGTGCGTAACGAGAAGCAAGGTGATTTTTGCTTTATTTAAATAATTTTCCAGCCATTCTACCATTTCTACATCCAAATGGTTGGTCGGCTCATCCATAATCAAAAGAGTGTGACGATGTTCTGCTCTTGTTTCGGTTAAAAGTTTTGCTAAAGCAACACGTTTAATCTGTCCACCGGAAAGCATTCCCATTTTTGCGGTAAGATCTGTAATTTTAAGCTGCGAAAGGATTTGGGTCATTTCGTTCTCAAGATCCCAGGCTTTATGAATTTCCATTTCAGCCAAAGCTTTTTCCATAAAATCGTGATCGTCTGAAAGCAATGACTGATGGTAATTTTTCAGCGCTTTTATGGGTTCAGAATCTAAAGTCATCATAAATTCTTCAATCGTAAAATCAGAATCAAAATCAATTTCCTGGTCAAACAAAACCACCTGAATATCTTTATTAATGATTACCGAACCGCTGTCTGCAATCTCTTTTCCCATCAAAATTTTCAGAAGAGTAGATTTTCCGCTTCCGTTTTTGGCAACTATGGCAATTTTGTCACCTTCATTAACGTGAAATGAGACATTTTTAAACAAAGTTTTGATGCCATATGATTTGGTAAGATTTTCGACGGAAACGTAATTCATTATAGAGTGAAAGTTTTATTTAAAATTTTGATTGAGGCGCAAAAATACGAAAATTAAACCTTAAAATATGATCGCAAAATTACGTTTGGTTCCTAAAAAAAGATATTGGGATTATTTTATTTTGGCAGCAAGATTTTTACTTGCTTTTACTTTTATTAACTATGGCTATGGTAAAATTGTAGATGGTCAGTTTGGAGTTTCATCCAATGATTTGCAGGTTCCGTTGAAAGATTTGCCTTTGTTTAAAATAATGTGGTTTTTATTTGATCATGAACCTTTAAAAACAACAGTTGGAATATTGCAGATCATCACAGGAATTTTACTGCTGTTTGAATCTACCGTGATTTTAGGAGTTATCTTTTTTATTCCGATTGCTGCCAATATTGTTTTAATGGATGTAAGTTTTATGGATGAAGGAATGGGACGGGCTTTTGCAAGGCGTTTTGCGTATTATTTTATTTTATGCTTTTTAATTTTATGGAACGACAAAGACAGAATAAAAATTATTTGGAATGCAATGATCAAAAAGTTTTCGATAAAAAGAAAATTCCCGATATTTCTTTATCTGTTTTTGCCGTTATTTGCAATAATTCTAGAGATTTTCCCGACTATTTTTTATTCTCTTTATTACTATATAACCAATCCCGGAAAAATTTCTGAAAGTTTTAAACTTATTCAAAGTCTTTTTCAATAGACTGCATATTTTTTTGTTCTAAGTTTTTTGTAATCATTTTTAATGTAGATTTGAGAAAACAAAACTATATATAAAAACTATGATACAAACTAACTTTCTGGCAATACTTTTTGCCGCTTTGATCCCTTTATTGATGGGATTTATATGGTACAATCCTAAAGTTTTCGGAAAAGCCTGGATGAGAGAATCCGGGTTAACAGAAGAGAAATTGAAAGGCGCAAACATGGGAGTGGTCTTTATTTTGTCGATTATTTTATCTTTTTTAATCGGAATGTTTCTTCAGTTTGTAACGATTCACCAATTTGGTGCTTTAGGAATGATCGGTGGAGACACAACTTTGGCAAAACCTTCTTATACTGCTTTCATGCACGATTATGGTTCTGCATATCGCTCTTTTGGTCATGGTGCTTTGCATTCTTTTATGACAGGAATTTTCTTTGTTTTTCCCTTAATTGCCATCAATGCAATGTTTGAGAGAAAATCCTGGAAATATGTTTTTATTAACACCGGCTTCTGGACAATCACAATTACTTTAATGGGCGGAATTATTTGCGGTTGGTATGCAATGGATGGTTTCAATTGGGTAACTCAGAAATAATTTTATATTATAAATTTTAAGGCTACATTTGTGACCTTTTTTATGTCTTATACTTTTAAAATTTTTAATTCTGCAACTGCACTTCCGGTAGATTGGAATCATGTAATCGGGCAACAAAACATTATGTTGTCTGAAGAATATTTTCGTGTTTTGGAAGAATCAAAACCAATGAATATGAAATATTGTTTTGTCGGTTTTTTTTCTAATGGAGATTTGATTGGCGGTGCTTTGTTTCAATATTTAAGCTTTGTTGAGCACAAAAGTTTTCAGAAAGGAGAGGTTTTGTGCAGCATTAGGAATTTTTTGGCTAAACAATTGAGCAAAGATGTAATGATTCTGGGGAATAATATGTTAACCGGGCAAAACGGTTTTTATTTTAATATTTCAAAAATTCCGACTGAAAAAGCAATTTCTTTATTGAATAAGGCTGCAAAAAATGTGCAGGAAATACTGGGAAAAACATCTTTGGTTATTTATAAAGACTATCAGGAATCTTTTTTGCAAAACTTTGATAAAGAAAAGTTTAAGTCATTTTACAGGTTTTCTGTGCAACCCAATATGATTTTAAATATAAAACCTGAATGGAGTAATTTTGAAGATTATTCAACTGATTTATCTAAAAAATACAGGGCAAGATTAAAGTCTGCAAAGAAAAAGATTGATGAGATTCAAAAAATTGAATTAGATATTCATTCAATCAAAAAATATCAGRATGAAATGAATAATCTCTATCAGAATGTTGCTGAAAATGCTCCGTTCAATACTTTTTTTCTTACCGATCATCATTTTCAAAGCATGAAGAATAATCTTCAGGAAAATTTCAAAGTTTTCGGATATTTTTTTAATGAAAAACTGATCGGTTTTTTTACTTTAATTCTTAATAACAAAGACATTGATACCTATTTTTTAGGTTACGACAAAGATCTTCAGAAAGAAAAACAGATATATTTGAATATGCTTTTTGATATGACTGAGTTTGGTACTTCCAATCACTTCAAACGGATCGTTTTCGGCAGAACCGCCCTCGAAATAAAATCTACAATCGGCGCAGAACCGGTAGAGATCTTTGGTTTAATAAAACATAACAATAAGGCAGTCAATCCTTTTATGAAAAAAATATTCAACTCATTAAATCCTAAAGTTGATTGGATTCAGAGAAAACCTTTTAAATAAATTAAGAATTATGTTCACTTTAACGTGATTATTTATATTATTTTTAACTAAACAAAGCACAAATTTAATAGGATTTTGTGAGTGATTGATAGGCGGATTTGAGATTTTTGCTTCAAAATTATTATCATGAAAAAGCTCAACTTTACGTTACTTCTTTTTACTGCGGGTTTTTATTATTCACAAACCATTTCTGGAACCGTAATTTCTAAAAATGAAAATCAACCCGTTTCCTATGCCAAAGTTGGTGTAGATAAAGAAAATATTGGAGTCATTACTGATGAAAACGGAAATTTTACAATCGATCTTTCTAAAGCAAATACTTCCAACAAAATTAAAATTGAAGTTGCAGGATATGAACCATTTACTGAAACGGTTGCCAATTTTGTAAAACAAGATCAACAGAAGATTTATCTGAAATAAAAAGTGAAAAATATTCAGGAGGTTGTTTTAAAAACTAAAAAATTAGTCGATAAAAACTGGGGAGTGAATACCAAGACTAAAAGTGTGATGTATTCGGTAAATCCGGCATTCAAAAAAGAAGATTTTTTAGGAGAAACTGCATTAGAATTTAAAGCGAGTAAAAAATCTAAAATTAAAAATATCAACCTGAATATAGCAAGTATTACAGCAGATCGACCTGTAATTATGCGGTATACGATTTATAATGAAAAAGATGGTTTGCCGAACGAAAGTATTTTGGATGATGAAATCACGGTTGAGTTAACAAAAGATAAAATTGTTGACGGAACTTTTACTTTGGATGTCAATGACAAAAATATTTGGGTTCAGGGAAAATTTTTTGTTGGAATTCAGTTTTTGAAAGAGTTTGAAGGTCGACTAAATATCAGTGCTGCGCTTTTCAGAACTGGATATATAAGAAAGTTTTATGATGAATGGAAGAAAATGACCATTGCTGCTCCGGCCATAAATATTGATGTAAAAATGGATAAAAATGCAAAAGACGAAAATAAACAGGAAGAAATAAGTGATGAAAGTGTTGCCTATCTTTTCCCGGATGTAAGCCGTTATCAGGCTGAATCTGAAGAAAGTGTTTTCGGAAAAAATCAGGAAGTTGGAAAAGTTTTCAATCTTAAGAGTGCCGATCTTTATTATGAAGTTTATGGTGAAGGTGAACCTCTTTTTTTACTTCACGGAAATTCGGGAAGCATAAAAGATTTTTACCAGCAAATTCCGGTGCTTTCAAAGCAATATAAAGTGATTGTGATGGATACAAGAGCGCAGGGAAAAAGCATTGATAAAACTAAAAATGATCTTAATTATAAGATTTTTGCGGACGATGTAAAAGCTTTGGCTGATCATTTGAGATTACAAAAAATCAATATTGCAGGATGGAGTGACGGTGGAAATACAGGATTGGAATTTGCTTTAAAATATCCAAATAATTTAAATCGATTGATTACAATTGGCGCAAATGCTTTTCCCGATGGCGTTGATCAGGAATTACTTAATAATTTTAATATTAAATATAAAGTGTTGCAGCTGCAGAATAATCCTGAAAAACTGAATGAAAGAAGACTGCTGAAACTGATGCTGAAAGAACCGAATATCAGTGAAAAGCAATTAAATAAAATTCAGAATAAAGTGTTGGTGATTGCCGGTGAAAAAGATGTCATCAAAGAAAGTCATACCGAGTTTTTAGCTAAACAAATGCCTAACTCAGAAGTAAAAATCTATAAAGATGCCACTCACATGATTCCTTTCGAAAATGCAAACCAGCTTAATCAGGATATTTTAGAATTTTTGAAACAATAATCTGATTATTGCTTCAAAAATTTCTCATAATAAACCCTATCCTTAGTCTGAATTTTCAAATAATAAGTTCCTTTTGCAAAATCTTCTACTTTAATAGATTTTTGAGCAGATTTTAAAATCATTCTTCCCAGATTATCGTAAACTTCAATTGAAATAATTTGTGCTTCTGTCGCAATATTCAGGATATTTTTTACAGGATTTGGAAAGATGGCAACTGTATTTTTTTTAACAAATTCTGAAGTGTTTAATGTCGAATTATAAAAGCTTCCGAAATTAAGAATTCCGTATCCTATTTGATCGTTATGCGCAGGAAATAACGAGGCGGTCTGTCTTAAATTTGTTCTCATTACATCTCTGTTCATCGCTGGGAAAGCCTGAATTAGACAGGCAACTCCGCCTGCAGCAATAGGTGTGGCGATCGAAGTTCCCGAAACTGAGATCATTGTGTTGTTGTCTACCGTTGCCGCTAAAGTTCCTCTTGTACTTGCATCCGGCTTTATCATTCCTAAAGAGTTGGGGCCATAAGATGAGAACGCAGATGCATTTCCTGCCGAATCTACCGAACCAATACTGAAAACCTTCACATTGTCTGCCGGAGTTGTGATATAATGCCAAGGAGCTTCGCCTGAATTTCCTGCAGCAATTAAAACGAAAATTCCTTTATTTACTGCAATTTCACTGGCTCTTCCAATGAAAGATCTTGTACCGTTCATATCGGAATAGGTATAATTATATTTCGGATCATCAAAAATATTGTAGCCTAAAGATGTTGTAATGATGTCTACACCTTTTCTGTCGGCTTCTTCTGCCGCTTCAATCCAGTACAATTCTTCCTCAGGGATTTCTGCTGTGGTAGTTTCGCTTCGGTAAAGATAAAAATCTGCATCGGGAGCAGAGCCTACAAAAGTATCGGCAATATAACCGCCAATTGCCCCTAAAACGACGGTTCCGTGATTATTTAATGACGTATTGTAAATGTCGGTTCCTTTAGAAACAAAGTCATAACCGCCTTTAATTTTACCATTTGTCCATAATCTTGAAAATGCGGAACCTGTATTTACGGTCGGAAATCCTGTGTCAATAACAGCGATGGTAACTCCTGTTCCTGTAAATCCGGCAAGATGGAGCGGTCTTAGATTGATCTGATCGATTTGTTCTGAACCTGAACCGTAATCGAATACGGTCTGGTTTTTCTGAACAGATTCAAAATCAGCCCATTTATTTTTGTTTTGAGTTTTTAAAACTAAAGAAGAATTTTTTGCAAGACTTTCTACCGACTGTACAAAAGGTTGTGTTTTAATTAAATTTACCTGTGCCTGATTGGCATTTACTGCTACACCATTCAGCCATTTTGAGTAATCGGTGATGGTAAATCCTAAATTTTGTAAATTCTGAATGTACGACTGTTCTATAGGTGCATCCTGATCATTGAGCGCAATTCCCAATGCAGCACGTCTGTCAAGCGATTTTTGTGTAAGTTCAGAAAGCGGATTGGCATAAAATGCAGCTTTGTTGGGTTTACCGGTAAAGTAAACAAACACAAGTTCGGTTTGCGCAAAAGACGTAGAATAACCTGCTAAAAGACAAAACAGTAAAAATTTTTTCATCTCATAATTTTTTATAAAGATAAAACAAAATCAATAAAATTTTTGATAGCACTTTAAATTCCTTATTTTTACGAAAATATTCGTTTAAAAATTGCTTTATTTGGGAAAAAATAAAAACCTAAGCATAAAAGCGATTTACAAAACTTAAAAAATAAAATTTATATATGAAAAAGATACAGATGGTTGACTTGCAAAGTCAGTATTACAAAATAAAAAATGATGTAGACAATGCAGTTTTAAATGTAATGGATTCTGCTGCTTTTATTAACGGCCCGGAAGTAAAATCTTTCCAGAATGAAATGGAAACTTATCTGGATGTAAAACATGTAATTCCGTGTGCAAACGGAACTGATGCTTTACAGATTGCCTTAATGAGCCTTGATTTGCAGGAAGGAGATGAAGTAATCACTGCTGATTTTACTTTTGCAGCCACCGTTGAAGTTATACATTTATTAAAACTAAAATCTGTATTGGTAGATGTAGATTACGATACTTTTACGATATCCACAGAAGCTATCAAAAAAGCAATTACTCCTAAAACAAAAGCCATTATTCCGGTTCATATTTTCGGACAGTGCGCCAATATGGAGGAAATTTTAAAAATTGCTGAAGAACATAATTTATTTGTGATTGAAGACAATGCACAGGCAATCGGTTCTCAATATACTTTTTCCAGCGGGGAAGTGAGACACGCCGGAACGATGTCAACAGTAGGAACAACTTCTTTTTTTCCATCTAAAAATTTAGGTTGTTATGGTGATGGAGGAGCAATTTTTACGAATAATGATGAATTAGCTCACCGTTTAAGAGGAATTGTAAACCACGGTATGTATGAAAGGTATTACCATGATGAAGTAGGGGTAAACTCCAGATTAGACAGTATTCAGGCTGCAATTCTAAGAAAAAAACTTCCGAATCTTGATTCTTACAACGATGCAAGAAGAAAAGCAGCAGATTATTATGACGAAGCTTTTGCCGGAAACGAAAATATTTTAACTCCAAAAAGAGCTGAAAACTCTACGCATGTATTTCATCAATACACTTTAAGAATTTTAAACGGAAAACGTAACGAGCTACAGAAATTCCTTACTGAAAAAGAAATTCCGGCGATGATCTATTATCCTGTCGCTTTAAGAAAACAAAAAGCATATTACCAGGAAAGTAATGATGCTGATTTTGTAAATACAGATAAATTATTGGATCAGGTAATTTCTCTTCCGATGCATACAGAATTGGATGAAGAGCAGTTGAAGTATATTACGGATGCTGTGTTGGAGTTTATGAATTAAAAATATGCTTCACGACGAAAGGATTTTAAAAAATAAGTTTGCTTATTTTTTTACAATAGTTTTTCTTCTTGGCTGGATTATTTACTACAGTGTATTTGCAATCAATATTTTACTTAGAGGTTACAGATTAGCTGAAAAATATGTGAAATTTAGATCTTTTGCATATTTTCTTAATTTTATTGTATTTATATTATTAATAGTGACATTTATAAATATTTTTAAAGAATCAAAAAAGATGTTTACATATTTAAATGTTACAAGTTTTTTGATAGTAATTTTAGGCTTTTTAAGTTTTTATATGAATTATGGGGAACTTTGGAAAACTTATATTAATTCTTTTTTAATTACACTTTTCATTTTTTTAATAGTTCCGACACTACTTATAAATTATTTTAAACATACTCCTGCAAAAAACGAAATGGAAGACATAGGAAAACACAATGATTAAAAAAACAATTACTAAACAATGGCAATACTTGTAACAGGCGGACTTGGTTACATCGGTTCTCACACTGTTGTAGAACTCATTGATAACAACTTTGAAGTAATCATTGTTGATGATTTATCCAATTCTGAAAAATTTATTTTACACAATATTGAGGAAATTACAGGGAAGCGACCTATATTTTATCCTTTTGATCTGAAAAGAAAAGAACTTCTTAATCAGGTTTTTGATGCACATGAAATTGAAGGATGCATCAATTTTGCAGCTTTTAAAGCGGTTGGTGAAAGTCAGGAAAAACCAATTGATTATTACGAAAATAATTTGTTTTCGCTGATAAATATTCTTCAGGAATTTAAAGCTAGAAAAATTTCAAATTTTATCTTCAGTTCATCTTGCACGGTTTACGGACAGGCAGACGAAATGCCAATCGATGAAAATACTCCGCTGAAAATGCCGGAAAGTGTTTACGGCAAGACAAAACAAATGGGAGAAGAAATTTTAAAAGATTTTGCAAGGTCTTATAAAAGCAAAATTGGTTTGTTAAGATATTTTAATCCTATTGGCGCGCATCCATCAGCTTTATTGGGTGAATTGCCGATTGGAGTTCCTAATAACCTGGTTCCTTATGTAATGCAGACTGCAGCGGGAATTCGTGAAAAATTAAATGTTTGGGGAAATGATTATCCTACAGAAGACGGAACGCCGATTCGTGATTACATTTACGTTGTAGATCTGGCAAAAGCTCACGTTGAGGCTTTGAAAAATTTAATGAACAAAAGCTCTGAGGGAACGATAATTGATATTTACAATTTGGGAACAGGAAAAGGTTCTTCGGTTTTGGAAGTTGTGCAGGCTTTCGAATCTGCAAATGGTGTGGCTGTACCTTACCAGATCTGCGAGAGGAGAGAAGGTGACATTACCATTGCTTATGCTAATCCAGATAAAGCAGAGAGAGAGCTTAACTGGAAGTCTGAAACTTCTCTGGAAGAAGCTTTGAAAACTGTCTGGGAATGGCAGAAATATTTAGAATCAAGAAAAAATTAAACTATAAATAATACTATAAACATTTATGAAAACTGAAAGAATAGGCATTACGTTTTCCTCATTTGATCTGTTGCATGYAGGCCACATCAAAATGCTGGAAGAGGCCAAAACAGTTTGTGATTACCTTATTGTTGGCTTACAGATCGATCCGTCGCATGACCGTCCTACGAAGAATAAACCCACACAAACCATTGTTGAGCGATATATTCAATTAAAAGCTGTGAATGCGGTTGACGAGATTATTCCTTATTATACAGAGCAGGATCTGGAAGATATTTTAAAATCTTTTGTGATTGATGTAAGAATTATCGGAGACGATTATTTTGACAGAGATTTTACAGGAAAAAAATATTGCGAAGAAAAAGGCATTGAGATTTTTTATAATAAAAGAGACCACCGTTTTTCTTCAAGCGATTTAAGGAAAAGAATTTACGAAGCAGAATCACAAAAATTAAAATAAAAAAATCCCGAAAAATTAATTTCGGGATTTTTTTATGATAAAGCTTTTAAGTTTGTTAAAATTTAAAGTGTTGAATTAACCATCAACAAACAACTAAAAACCATCAACTACCACTACATTGGTCCGCCTTGCTGATCGTCTCCTGTAGCGTTAGAATTTATATCTTTTTTACGCTTAGGCTGCTCAATTTTTTCACCTTGCTTAAATCTGTAGGTTAAAGATACCGCAAACTGCCTTGGCTGCCATTGCATATAAGATTCTCTTGTAAAAGTAGCAGTATTGGTCGTACTTCTCATAGCACGTGTATTGAAAATGTCCTGAATATTGAATGATAAAGTTCCGTCGCCTTTCCAGATTGTTTTTGATGCCCCGAAATTTAAAGCATACATATCGTTTCTGTCTTGGTTGGTCGTCTTTTGAGCACCTCTGTAGAAACCTTGTAACTGGAAACTGAATGTTTTATCAATTTTAAATGTTGAAGTTAATCTGGCTCTTGTTGAGAAACCTGTTCCCTCAAAATTCATTGGTACGCCTTTTAGTTCAGGACCATTGTAAATTCCTTTGGTGTTATATCCAAATAAATCTACGTTTCCTATGAATTTTAACCATTTTGTTGCATCCCAGTTGAAGTTTAAATCTAAACCGTAACGGTCATCTGTTCCCAAATTGATAGGTTTTGTTTTGAAAACTCCATTATCAGAATATACCAACATTTTTACATCATCTTTTTGATGTCTTAAATACAAAGTAGGGTTGATGGTAAATTTACCTTTTGAAATACTGTAACCCAACTCGTAAGAATCTACATAAGAAGGGTTCAAATCAATATTTCCTTCAAAGATATTCTGATTATCTGTGTAACTCGGGTTAGGAATCAAAAACCATGATCTCGGTCTGTCTATCCTTCTTGAATAGTTAACTAAAAACTGGTTGTCTTTTGCAATTTCGTAGCTTAAGAAAACAGTCGGGAATAGATTGTTATAGCTTTTTTTATTGTCAATATTGGCATCATTAACATCAGGATTAAGGTTAGAATACTGAATATCAACATTAGAATACTCATTTCTTACACCAACCTGATAACCTAACTTTCCGATCTTACTTTTAAACTGTACATATCCTGCATTAAACATTTCTCTGTAGTTTGCATTGTAAGTAAAGTTGTTTAAATAATGGAAATCTAAAAGAGGAGAGTAGCGTTCCAAAACATCATTGTCATAATTGTTATTATTGATGTCTAATCGGTAACCCGCTTCAATTCTCGAGTTTTCACCAATAGGAAGTTCATAATCTGCTTTACCTACCAAAGTTTTGTTTCTTGTGGTCTGGCTGATGCTGTTTTGAAGCTCAAAAATATTATTTGTAATTTGATTAACGTCGGTATCATTATAAGATCTGTTGCTTTGTAAACTTACTGATAATGAAATGTTTTGCCCGTTATCATCAAATTTGTGATCTATACCGAAGTCTCCCTGAAAGGCAAGATTATTATTAGATCCTGTATTGATTCTTTCTGTAAACAAACCGGGAGCATTCAAAAAACGGTAATCATAAGTAATATTTCCTAAATTATCACTCTCAAAAGTTCTTACCGTTCCGGATGCGTTAACCGATGTTTTATCTGAAAGATCGTAAACTAAACCAGAAGAAACGTTATAATTATTGTTTTTGTTTTTTGAGATAGATTCCTGATCAGTCTGGGTTCTTCCGCCGTTTGCTGCGTTGAAGAATGTAGCATTGTTTCTGTTGGTGTTTTTAGATTCACGATAGCCGCCGCCGCCATTCAAAAACCAGGTAAGATTGCCTTTTCTCCAGCTCAAATTGGTATTTAAATTGGTTTGAGGCAAATATCCTAAAGTTCCGATTACACTACCGTTGAAACCGGTTTTCTTTGATTTTTTTAAAATAATATTTAAAATACCCGCAGTTCCGCTGGCTTCAAATTTTGAAGAAGGATTGGTAATCACCTCGATTCTCTCGATCTGATCTGCAGGAATACTCTGCAATGCATTGGCTCCGTCATCAATCCCAAGAAGGGCAGAAGGTTTTCCGTTAATTAAAAAACGAACGTTTGAGCTACCTCTCATCGAAACGGTTCCATCTGTATCTACAGAAACCGATGGCACATTAGACAAAACATCCTGAAGGTTACCGCCCTTACTCACAATATCCTGAGAAGGATCGTACGTTCTTTTATCCAGCTCAACTTTATAAGGTTTTGCAGTTGCTGTAATTACAACTCCCTGAATATCCTGGGTTTTTAAATTGGTACTTGTTGCTTCAGCTTCTATAGAAAGCGCACCAATACTTCCCGCTGTAGTAATTTGTTTATTGACTACACTTTTTTTGTAATCGATTGCCTCAACTGTAATATCATAATTACCCGGAGTAAGGTCTAACTTATAATTTCCTTTTTCGTCTGTAAGAGTAGCATCGCTCAACAGTTTGCTTGCTTTATTGCTAAAAGTTACAGAAGCGTAAGCAACAGGCTGGTTGCTTTTATCAACCACAGTACCTGAAACTCCTACTTTATCTTGGGCAAAAGCCAAAGCTGCTGCTGATAAAACAAAAGTAAGTCCTAAGGTTTTTTTAGTGAAAATACTGATTATTTCCGTCTGATTCATAAGGTATTCTTTAGATAAAATTGCAATAAAAGGTTTTTAATTTTATTAATTTATTAAAGTCTTTAAAAATACAATTTCACGATTCGTTTATTATTTTTGATAGATATGTCGCTTTTTGGAGCTAAATGTTAATTATTAATTTGTTAAAATAAAGTTAAATATGATTATTATTTGATATTTTTTGAGTTCAGCCAATCCTGGTACGCCTTTGCATTAATCGCATGCTGTTCTGCACTTGCTGTAAACTTGTGGTATCCGAATCTCTCAGGATCTGCACACATAAAAATATAGTTATTGTTTTCAGGGCTCAAAACCGCATCTACAGAATTTTTATCTACAACACAAATCGGTCCCGGCGGAATTCCCGCATTTGCATACGTGTTGTAAGGTGATGGTGTAGAAAGATGCTTGTAAAAAACTCTTTTAATCGACTCTTTAAAATTGGTCTGCTTGTTTATTGCATAAATAACGGTTGGGTCAGACTGCAATTTCATGCCTTTTTTATATCTGTTTAAATACAGACCGGCAATGGTTTTCATTTCATCCTGCTTTCCTCCCGATTCCTTGTAAACGATCGATGCCAAAGCATAAATCTGATCTCTGGTTAAGCCGGATTGCTGTTCTTTAGCTTTTCTTTCGGCAGTCCAGAAATCGTTGTACTGGTTTTCAAATTTTTTGAAAAATTCTTCCGGAGTAACCGTCCAGAAAAAATTGTAGGTGTCGATGAAGAAATATTTTTTAAGATCTTCAGCGTTTTTATATCCTTTCTCTGAAGCTATTTTATCCAAATCAATAACGAACTTTAAAGAATCAAGCTCTGTTTTTTTGCTCACTTTTCCAACCATCTGATAAATATCTCCGAAATCACCGATTCTGAATGAGTTTTCAGTCTGGTTTCCGGCTTTTATCATATTAACCAATCTTGTATTGCTGGCTCCTTTTGCAAAATGATAACGACCCGGCTTGAAATATTCATCCATGTTTTTATCTTTTGCCACCTCAATAAATGATTCTTTATTATCAACATACGGTGTGATGGAATCTAAGATCTGATTAAATTTTGCACCATGAGGAATCAAAACATACCCGTCTTTCGATACGTTGTTGCCGTAATATTTAGTGTAGAATTTTAAACCAAAAAATCCTGCTGCTGCAAGAATAAGGAGTACGATAATGAGAATAGCTTTTTTCATTATGATTAAATAGATTAAAAGTTTTAATGTTTTTTCTAAAGAATATCTACTTTTCCCTGGAAAACTTGTTTGGCAGGTCCCTCAAGCCAAATCTGACGGAAGCTTTCTCCATCTTTTTCAGCATACACTTTAAGGTCACCGCCCAACGTTTTAACTTTTATGGAGGTTAGATTGCTTTTTTTCAGAAAAGTTAAAGCAGAAGCTGTAACTCCTGTGCCACAACTGTAAGTTTCGTCCTCAACGCCTCGTTCATAGGTTCTTACAAAAATTTCATCATCAGAAATATTTTCCACAAAATTGACATTGATGCCTTTTTCCTTATAATTTTCAGAATTTCTGATGCTGTTTCCCTCTGCAAAAACGTTGAAATTGGCAATGTCTTCTACATATTTTATATAATGTGGAGAACCTGTATCTAAAATAGAATCTTCCCCGTCATTGGTAATAGAAGTAACATCACC
This sequence comes from Chryseobacterium sp. 2TAF14, assembly GCF_052115105.1. Taxonomy (NCBI): domain Bacteria; kingdom Pseudomonadati; phylum Bacteroidota; class Flavobacteriia; order Flavobacteriales; family Weeksellaceae; genus Chryseobacterium; species Chryseobacterium sp. 2TAF14. The sequence continues at coordinate 6,517 of NZ_JBFRGA010000020.1, read as the reverse complement.
CATTTTCAGCTTTACAATATTACCATCGATTTCGGCTTCGTGAAGTCCGTCAATGGCAGTAAATATGGTTTTGTTATTTTTAAAAATCGAAAGAAAGTGAGCAAAAGCTACCGAACAACGTGCTCCGTTTCCGCAAAAGCTTTTTGAGCCGTCAGAATTGTAGTAATCAACCTCAAAATCTACACCTTCAGCTTTATTTATTTTAATAAGACCATCTGCGCCAATTCCAAAGCGGCGGTCGCAAAGCTTCTGGATATTTGAAATTGAAAGATGATCCCACTCTCCGGAACGGTTGTCGATCATTACAAAGTCGTTTCCTGTTCCCTGATATTTATAAAATTCCATAGTTTCTTTTTTGTCTAAAATCAACCTGCAAAATTAGTATAATTAAAACAAAAAAACGAACAGCGATTGCTGTCCGTTTCGTTATTTAGAATGATTATCTTCTCGATCCGCTTCTTTGTGGATTGTTATCAGTATTGCTGTTGTTCTGCGGTGTAGAAGGTGTGGTATTTCGGTAATTTCCGCTGTTATTCTGGGACGGCTGTTGTTGATTTCTCGTTCCGCTGTTTCCCTGAGTCTGATTCCGGAAACCGGAATTATTCTGGTTTCTCACCCTATTATTAGAATTATTTCGGTACTGATTATTATTTCTCTGGCTGTTGTTGTAACGGTAAGAATTATTTCCGTTACCTATACCATTATTAGGTCTTTGAGTTCCTGTAACGTTTCCTACAGCTCCCGAATTACGCTGGATGTAGATTTTGTTTCTGTTATTACCATAATAATAAGGTACACCGTTGTCATAATAATATCTGATATCATCTCTGTAATAATATCCGTCATTACCGTAAAATCCGCCGGAACCGTAATATCCTGAAGGTGCATAATAATATCCGTTATCATAATAAGGATCTCCGTAAGCACCATAACTGTCGCTATAAACAGCACATGATGTTAAACTAAAACCGAGTAGGAGACCCACTGTTATTTTCAATATATTTTTCATAATTGTTCTTTATTTTTTATAAAACTTTTTTTCCAGTTGACATATCCAATGATTGCCATTATAGTAAATACCAAATATTGAACCGAAGTGATTCCGTATCCTTTATAGATATACATCGGGATAGAAATAAGATCACCCAAAATCCAGAAAAACCAGCTTTCGATGCGTCTTTTAGCCATGAGCCACATTCCGACCAAAAATATAGAAGTTGTAAAAACATCAAGCCAATTTGCCCAGTCGAGATGATAAAAACCAAACTCTATATTTTTTGCAGAAAAATGATTGTCGATATAAGGTTTGTAGTAATAAATAATCATCACTAAAAAAATACTTATGATGAAAAGTATTGCTGCCATAAACCATTCTTTCTTTTTTGCCCACGAAACTTCTACATGAATCTGGTCTTCAGAATTTTTATTCCACAAAATCCATCCGTAAATGCTCATTACTGAGTAGTAAATATTAATCATGCAATCACCAAGCAAGCCTGCTATAAAAAGAAGATAAACGTAGATGATGGTAGAAACAATTCCTGTAGGATAAACCCAGATATTTTTTTTAACCGAGAAAAAAACACTCATTATGCCTAAAACAGTGGCAATGGCTTCAAGAAAGATTTGTAAATCAGTATATGATTCGTAAGGTTTTATGAAGAGATCATAAATATTCATAGCTTCAAAAATAAGCAAAAATTACAGCGTCCCAAAAATACATTAAAATAGGTGGAAATCAGTTTTGTATAATTTAAAATTAAAATAAATTGACGAAAGTTTGTCAATAAATGTTAAGGTCTCTAAATTTTTTATATTTTCGTAAATCTTTAAAACAAAGAAAAACAATATGTCAAATATTTGGAAAACAAAACCATTAGGAGCCTATGAGGCCGATATGAAAAAGAGTGAGCTTAAAAGGGTTCTGGGAAAATGGAGCCTTACAGCCATTGGTATCGGCGCAATTATCGGAGGTGGAATTTTTGTACTTACAGGAACCGGAGCTTATTATCATGCGGGTCCTGCTTTAGCTTTATCATTTGTAGTTGCAGGTATTGCCTGTATATTTGCGGCGCTCTGTTATGCAGAATTTGCGGCTTTATTGCCTGTTGAAGGTTCGGCTTATGCTTATGCATACGGAACGGTAGGTGAAGTTTTTGCCTGGCTTATCGGTTGGGGATTGGTTTTAGAATATGCGATGGGATCTATGACGGTCGCCGTTTCGTGGTCCGGATATTTTAATAAGTTTTTGAAAATTATTAATGTAGAATTACCCTATTATCTCACCAACGATTTTGCTACGGCAAAACAATATGCAGTAGCTCATGGTTTGACGGAACCTGGCTTTGCATTCAATTTACCAGCATTTATCATCGTTTTGATTGTTACTGCAATTTTGGTAAAAGGGACTAAAGAAGCTGCGGGAGCAAACAATATGATTGTAATTTTAAAAACTTCAGTTGTAGTTTTTGTAATCGTTGTTGGAGCTTTATTTATCAATATGGATAATCTTACACCATTTATTCCGGACGAAAAAATGATTATTCAGTCAGACGGAAAAATGGGTCCTGCTTATGGTTTCAATGGTATTATCGCCGGTGCAGCAGCAGTTTTCTTTGCTTATATTGGCTTTGATGCGGTTTCTACGCAGGCGGCGGAAGCAAAAAATCCTAGAAAAGATATTCCTTTTGCAATTATTACTTCATTATTGGTTTGTACAGCATTGTATATTTTGATGTCGCTTGTATTGACCGGAATGATGAATTATAAAGATTTCGGATCTATTCCTGATGCTCTTACTGCACCTGTTGCCATTGCTTTTGAAAAAGCAACCGGAATGGATTGGGCTGTAATTCTGATCACTGTTGCTGCGACAATCGGGTTAATTTCTGTATTGTTGGTAATGATGTTGGGTCAATCTAGAATTTTCCTGGGGATGGCAAAAGACGGTCTTCTTCCTGGAATGTTCAAAGAAATTCACCCGGTAAGAAAGACTCCTTATAAAAATACAATCCTTTTAGGTTTAATTGTGGCTACCGTTGCGGCACTTACACCAATCAGTACTTTGGTACATATGTGTAGTTTCGGGACTTTATTTGCATTTACAATGGTTTGTTTTGCAGTTTGGTTATTAAGAGTTAAAAAACCTGAACTGAAAAGAGGTTTCAAAACACCAATGCTTCCAGTTGTGGCGTCTTTAGGAATTTTAATCAATATTTATCTGATCGTTAATCTTGAAGCAACTGCAATTTACATGGCAATCGGCTGGTTGGCTTTAGGACTTTTGATCTACTTCCTTTACGGTAAACGAAACAGTGTACTGAACAGTGGAGGTTATGATGAATTTATCGAAAAATAAATTTTAAACAGATACTTTACAATCCGCAGTCTAATCATCTGCGGATTTTTTATTTTTGTTGATATGAAAAAAATCTTCACAATAATATTTTTAGTTTTAAACCTGATATTGTTTTCTCAAAAAATCGAAAGTTTTGAAACTATTTTAAATGATAAAATAAGCATCAGAGCAATAGAGTTGTATGACAATAAAATATGGTACAGCGGAACAGATTCTAAATTTGGTTTCGTAGATTTAAAAGACCCGAAAAAACAAAATCAGATTAAACTGTCTGAGAAAAAATTGCAGTTTAGAACTTTGGCGCAAAATAAAGATGCTTTTTATGCGATCAATATTGAAAGTCCGGCTCATTTTTTTAGAATTGACAAAAAAGATCTTTCGGTTGTAAATATTTATACCGATACCCTGAAAACGGCATTTTACGATGCATTCATTTTTGTAAATGATGAGCATGCGGTTACTTTCAGCGATCCTGGAAAAGATTTGAATTTAAAATTGTCTTTTATCATGACAAAAATGAATGCAGTTTTAGATTTCAACACACTTACCAAAAGAGAAGGCTTTAACAGTATAAAACTTAACGAAGGTGAAGCTGCTTTTGCGGCAAGTAACACCAATATAACCCATTACGGAACCAATGTCTGGATTGCAACAGGAGGTAAAAGTTCTAGGATTATTAAAATAGATTACACTACTTTAAAATCAGATATTTTTAAAACGCCTTTCATTCAGGGAGAATCTGCGCAGGGAATGTATTCGATAGATTTTTATAATGAAAAGTTCGGAATTGCAGTCGGTGGAGATTACACCAAACAGGAAGCCAACATCAATAATATCGCCACAACAAATGACGGCGGAAAAACATGGCAAATTCAGGCATCAGGAAAAAACGCAGGTTACACAACCTGTGTACAAATAAAACCCAATTCCAAAGGCAAAGAAATGATTTCTGTAGGCGATCAGCACATCAGTTATTCCTCAGATTTCGGAAAAACCTGGAAGAAAATTTCAGATGAAAAAGGTTTTTATGTTTGCAAATGGGTTGATGGAAATACGGTTGCTTTCGCCGGAAAAGATAAAATTTCTCTGATGAAATTAAAATTTTAAATGCTTTAGATAGAGCATATCTTTTCCATAACAACAGATTTGAATTTCCTTACAATTACCTTTGGTTAAAATTTTCGCATGAAAAGTTTAAAAATATTTTTTCTTTTATTAATTCCAGCCTTTTTTTATACTCAGAAAATCAGAGTTTTTGTTTTGGCAGGTCAGTCGAATATGAATGGTTTAGAGAAGGCACTTCAATAGACAGCCTTGCAACGGGAACTTTCGGTTGTTGGGATTCTGATTATCACGGAAAAAATGGTTTGAATCAATATGATTATTTTCTGAACACCGTAAAAAATGCTTTAAATGAAAAAGATATTGACGGAAACGGAAAAGCTGATGAATTACAAATGTCAGGAATTCTTTGGATGCAGGGTGAAGGAGACGCAAGCTACAACGAAGAAATTGCCAATAATTATTACGCTCATCTTAAAACTTTGATGAATCAAATGAGAGCGGTTTTACGCACCGATGATTTGCCTGTTGTGATTGGAAAAATTTCAGATTCCGGGAAAAACGAAAAAGGAAAAGTGTGGCCAATGGGAGAGTTGGTACAATATGCTCAGGAAAAATTTGTACGTGAAGATAAAAACGCTGCAATCGTTCGTTCTACCCAAAAATACAATTATGAAAACGATCCGTGGCATTATGACAGTGCAGGTTACATCGATTTGGGAAAGAATTTTGCAGATGAGGTATTTAGACTCATTATAAATTTCGAAAAGAAAGACTAATATAATTCATAATCTCTAATTCAGAAGTTATGGTTAATTTTGCAGAATGAAATTTACCAATTTCATCAGTTTAGAAAAAATTTAAAGTTTCAAATGAATTCGTTAATCGATAAATATAATATTCCAGGTCCGCGTTATACGTCTTATCCCACTGTTCCTTATTGGGACGAATCTACTTTTTCTCCGGAAAAATGGAAATCAAGTGTGATAAAATCTTTCAATGAAAGCAATTCGGAAGAGGGGATTTCAATATACATTCATCTTCCTTTCTGTGAAGCATTGTGTACTTTTTGTGCTTGTCACAAACGTATTACAAAACAACACAGTGTGGAAGTTCCTTATCTTGAAAGTGTTTTAAAAGAATGGATGCTTTATCTTAAATTATTTAATGAAAAGCCCAAGTTAAAAGAACTGCATTTAGGAGGCGGAACACCTACATTTTTTTCTCCGGAAAATCTAAAAACTTTATTGCAGGGAATTTTTGATACGGTAGAAATTGCAGAGCATCCTGAGTTTTCTTTTGAAGGGCATCCCAATAATACGACAAGAGAGCATCTTCAGACTTTATTTGATTTAGGATTTAGAAGAGCTAGTTTTGGTGTGCAGGATTATGATTTGAAAGTTCAAAAAGCCATCAACAGAATTCAGCCTTTCGAAAACGTGAAAAATGTTACAGAATGGGCGAGAGAAATTGGTTATACAAGTATTTCTCACGATTTGGTGTATGGTTTACCGCATTCTAACTGGGAAAGTATGGCTCTTACCATTCATAAAACTTTGGAGTTAAAGCCGGATCGTCTTGCTTATTATTCTTACGCTCATGTACCATGGATAAAAGGTGTCGGACAAAGAGGTTTTGATGAAAACGATTTGCCAAGTGGTGAAGAAAAACGGAAATTGTATGAAGACGGCAAAAAATTATTGGAAGAATTAGGCTACAAAGAAGTTGGGATGGATCATTTTTCTCTTGAGGAAGATGAGCTGTACAAATCTATGATCTCAGGAAATATTCATCGTAATTTTATGGGATATTCTTCAAGCAAAACCCAGTTGATGATAGGTTTGGGGATGAGTTCGATCTCAGATTCCTGGTATGCTTTTGCTCAAAATGTTAAAACTGTCGAAGAATATCAGAAAATTGTTGAAGAAGGCGAAATTCCTGTCTTTAAAGGTCATGTTTTAAATGAAGAAGATTTGTCAATCAGAAGACATATTTTAAATTTAATGTGCCAATTGGAAACTACTTTTGAAAATAAAGATGCTATTCCCGAACTTGATACTGCTTTTGATATGCTTCAGGAAATGGAACGTGATGAAT
>NZ_JBFRGA010000019.1:0-29209 GCF_052115105.1 Chryseobacterium sp. 2TAF14 | reverse complement strand
ATTAAGAACTATTAAGATTAAAGAATAATTAAGTTGAGCTTCGCTTTAAGCGTTGCTGAATAAAATCTTCTGATTTTCGCTTAAAAATATCTTAAAATTTTAAATCCCTTATGATTTAAAATTAATAGAATATTTAAAAGATTTTATATTCTAAAATTTTTAATATCCTTTTTGTGTAAAGAAAAGATTTAATTATTTTTATTTAAAATTAACTAAAACTAAAAGCCAAATAATGATTAAAACAGTCATCATTGAAGACGAAAAACCTGCAGCAAGAAAATTAGAAAGAATGCTGAGTCTTTTTCCTGATTTAAAGTTGGTTGCCAACCTAGAATCTGTAGAAGAAGCGGTAAACTGGTTCGCCGGAAACGAGCATCCGCAGCTTATTTTTTCAGATATCGTTTTAGGAGACGGTCTTTCGTTTGATATTTTTGATAAAATTTCTACAAAAGCTTTCATTATTTACACAACGGCTTTTGATCAATACACTTTAAAGGCTTTTAAGCTCAACAGTATCGATTATCTTTTAAAACCTATTATGGAAGAAGATCTTGCAGGAGCTATTGAAAAATTCAAGTCATTTATTCCTTCAGATCAATCGGTTAATTCGCAGGAGATTAAACAGTTAATAAAAAAAGAAAAAACTACGCTGTCGAGAATTTTGGTAAAGATCGGCTATAATCTGAAAATTGTGCAGACTCAGGAAATCAGCTGTTTTTACAGTGAAAATAAAATTGTTTACCTGCAGACTCCGGAACGGGTTTATCCTTCAGAATTTACTTTAGATGAATTGACTGATGTGCTTGATGACAAGAAGTTTTTCCGCGTCAACAGGCAGTTTATTATCAATTCAGATTATATCAAAAATATTCATACTTCTCCCAATTATAAAGTGGAATTAAACTTTCAGCCAAAAGAAGAAATTACGGTAAGCCGTGAAAGGGTAAAAGATTTTAAAGATTGGCTTGTTAATTAAAATAAAAGAGGCTTGAATTTCTTCAAACCTCTATTTACAATTATTTCTGAATTTTCATTACGAAATTACTCCGCTTCCAATCAATTCGTCATCAATGTACCAGGCTGCAAATTGTCCTTCAGCAATCGCAGATTGTGGCTGATCGAATTCTACGAAAAAACTATTTTCAAACTGATAAATTGTTGCTTTCTGAAGTTCCTGTCTGTAACGGAATCTTGCCATTACTTCCATCGATTCTCCATTTTTTAATCTTAAATCTTCACGTACCCAATGCAGCTCAGCATTATCGATTTTCAGCGCTTTTTTATGCAATCCCGGGAAGCTGTGACCTTCGCCTACGAAAATAATATTGTTTTCCATATCTCTCGATACGATAAAACAGCTTTCTTTATGTCCGCCGATTCCTAATCCTTTGCTTTGTCCGATCGTGAAAAATTGAGCACCTTGATGCTTTCCGATTACTTTTCCGTCGGCTTTTTTATAATTAATTTTTTGAGCTAAAAATTCTAATTCTTCCTCTTTAGATGAAAAGCTTGGCGTTTCCTGTGCGAAAAGGGGAGAATCTTTGAAAATTTCTACAATTTCACCTTCTTTCGGAACCAATTGCTGTTGCAAAAATTGGGGAAGGCTTACTTTTCCGATAAAACAAAGTCCCTGAGAATCTTTTTTATCTGCAGTTACCAAACCAATTTCTTTGGCAATTTCTCTTACTTCCGGTTTTGTCAGTTCACCAATCGGAAATAATGCTTTTGACAACTGATCCTGATTCAGCTGACAAAGAAAGTATGACTGATCTTTATTATTGTCTTTTCCTGCCAACAAATGAAAAATTTCTTTCCCGTTTTCATCAAAAGTAGAATCTACTCTTGCGTAATGTCCTGTCGCTACTTTGTCAGCACCTAAAGACATTGCCGTTTTCATAAAAACATCAAATTTCACTTCTCTGTTACACAAAACATCAGGATTCGGAGTTCTGCCTTTCTGATATTCATCAAACATATAATCAACGATGCGTTCTTTATAAAGTTCGCTCATATCGATCACCTGAAACGGAATTCCCAGTTTTTGGGCAACCATTAAAGCATCGTTACTGTCCTCAATCCATGGGCATTCATCTTCCAAAGTTACCGAAGCATCATTCCAGTTTCTCATAAAAAGAGCCACGACTTCGTGCCCTTGCTGTTGCAGCAAATACGCTGTAACACTCGAATCTACGCCTCCGGAGAGACCTACTACTACTTTCATATATTCAATTTTACGAAACTCTTAACGGGAGTTCTTAGTTGAGCCGCAAAATTACGATAATCCTATTCACAAAAAAAATGATAATTTTATGCATTGATAAAAACGATAGCAACACAAAATCGTTTTAAATATTCACCCAAAAAATATTTAATATGAAAAAACTTTTTATTTCTTCATTTATCCTGATTTCCGGATTATCATTTTCTCAAATATCTGTAGGAACACCAACTGCTGAAACCAATAAATGGACTTTCGGCGGCGGTTTAGGCGTTGGTTTCGGAAGCAACTCTTATTTTAATTTACAGGTTGCACCAAGAGTAGGATATCGTCTGACAAATGATTTGGAGGCTGGTTTAATCGGAAGTGTTTCCTGGCAGACTTCAGATTTTTATAAATCAACGATGTTTGGTTTTGGTCCTTTTGTGAATTATTATTTTGCAAGATCTTTCTTTGTGAGTGGGAATTTACAGCATTTTTTCATTAATTATGAAGATAAATATTATGATTTCAAAGACGATCAGCAGGAAACGGCTCTTTATTTAGGAGGTGGATATATGCAGCAAATCGGTAATAATTCTTTTATGCAGATTGGTTTGATGTACAATGTTCTGTATAAAGAAAACAGCAGCGTTTTTTCTGGTGGATTGATTCCTAGTGTGGGTTTTGTGGTGGGACTTTAAGATATCCCGCAGATTTCACAGATTTTCACAGATGATTGAGAATAGAAATCTAAATCTTTAAATTATATTCTCGCAGATTTTGCTGATTACGCAGATTTTTTTAACAATATGATCTGTGAAAAATCAGTGTAATCTGTGGGAGAAAATTCAACATAAAACAAAAAAGCATCGAGAATTTCCCGATGCTTTCATTATTTATTTTAAAAATTGATTATTGAGAAGATTTCTCAGCCGATTTTTTAGGCTTTGAAGTTTTTCCTTCTAATCCGTCTTTAGCTTCATTTAGATCTAAAGTTACCGTTTCGCCTTCAGTTAATTGCTTGTTTACCAGCATTTCTGCCAATAAATCTTCAATATACTTCTGAATCGCTCTCTTCAATGGTCTTGCTCCGAAATCTTTGTCCCAACCCTTTTCTGAGATGAAATCTTTGGCTTCCGTTGTTAATTCAACTTTGTAACCTAGCTTTTCAAGTCTTCCGTAAAGTTTAGCCAATTCAATATCAATAATTTTCTTGATATCGTTTTGCTCAAGAGAATTGAAGATAACGATGTCGTCAATTCTATTAAGGAATTCTGGTGCAAATGCTTTTTTAAGGGCATTTTCAATTGTACTTCTTGCTCTTGAATCTGAAGTAGTTTTCTTAGCAGTGGTTCCGAATCCTACGCCGTCACCAAAATCTTTAATATCTCTTGTTCCAATGTTTGAAGTAAGGATGATAATTGTATTTCTAAAATCAATTTTTCTTCCTAAACTGTCAGTAACGTGACCTTCATCTAAGATCTGCAACAGAATATTGAATACATCCGGATGCGCTTTTTCAATCTCATCTAAAAGAACGACTGCATAAGGTTTTCTTCTTACCGCTTCAGTTAACTGACCACCTTCTTCGTATCCAACGTATCCCGGAGGCGCACCAACTAATCTTGAAACGGCGAATTTTTCCATATATTCACTCATGTCAATTCTGATCAATGCTTCGTCAGAATCAAAAAGTTCTCTTGCCATTACTTTTGCAAGCTCGGTTTTACCGACACCGGTTGTTCCTAAGAAAATGAATGTTCCGATCGGTCTGTTTGGATCTTTCAGTCCGGCTCTGTTTCTTTGGATTGCTTTTACAACCTTTTTCACAGCGTCTTCTTGTCCGATCACTTTTCCGTTCAGGTTATTATCCATTCCGGCTAATTTATCAAGCTCATTTTTACCGACTTTGGTTACAGGAACCCCGCTCATCATAGAAACTACTTCAGCTACATTTTCTTCGGATACCGTTTCTTTTTTCTCTTTTACATCTTTATCCCATTGATCCTGTGCAGAATTCAGCTCCATTTGCAAACGCTCTTCTTCATCTTTCAGCTTTCTGGCTTCAAGATAATCCTGCGCTTTTACGGCTTTTTGCTTAAGTTCTTTGATGTTTTCAATTTTCTTTTCAAAATCGATGATGGCTGTAGGAACTTTCATGTTTTTAATATAAACACGAGATCCGGCTTCATCCATCGCATCAATCGCCTTATCTGGTAAAAATCGGTCTGTAATGTATCTTGATGTCAAATTGACACAAGCCAGAATTGCTTCTTCCGTATAAACTACATTGTGATGCTCTTCATATTTATCTTTAATCTGATTCAGAATCTGAATCGTTTCATCGATAGAAGTTGGCTCCACCATTACTTTCTGGAATCTTCTTTCTAAAGCTCCGTCTTTTTCAATATACTGACGGTACTCATCCAAAGTAGTAGCTCCGATGCATTGAATTTCACCTCTTGCTAAAGCAGGTTTAAACATATTGGAAGCATCTAAACTTCCTGTAGAACTTCCCGCTCCGACAATTGTGTGCAGCTCGTCGATGAATAAAATTACATCACGGTTCTTTTCAAGCTCCGTCATGATGGCTTTCATTCTTTCTTCGAACTGACCACGATATTTTGTTCCGGCAACCAAACTTGCAAGATCCAGAGTGATCACTCTTTTACCAAAAAGAACTCTCGAAACTTTTTTCTGCTGAATTCTTAATGCTAAACCTTCAGCGATGGCAGATTTACCAACACCAGGTTCACCAATCAATAGCGGATTGTTTTTCTTTCTTCTTGATAAAATCTGAGAAACTCTTTCAATTTCTTTCTCACGGCCGATTACAGGATCTAATTTTCCGTCTCTTGCCAAAGAAGTAAGGTCTCTACCAAAATTATCTAAAGTAGGAGTTTTACTTTTTGAAGAGCCTAAATTACCTGTCGGCTTTCTCATCTGCTCAAATTCTTCTCTGTCGTCATCATCGTCGTACGCAGAGTTTTGAGGAGCCTGCCCCGAATTTTTAAGCATCGTTTGATACTCTCTTGAAACTCCTTCATAATCAATATCGTAAGCTCCTAAAATACTTGAAGTAGGATCTTCATATTTATATAAAATGCCTAAAAGCAAGTGAACGGTATTAATCTCGTTGCTTTTATATTGTCTGCATTCTAATTCTGCACGCTTAATGGAATGATCTGCCATTTTAGTGAATGAAATATTGGTAATTTCTTCAGAAATAGGATTTAGACTTGCAGTATTTAAAGTTTCAATTTTTCTTCTGATCTGTGTTAAATCGGCATTAAGCCCTTGAAGGATTTCTTTTGCAGAGTTTTCTGTTTTTATAATACCTAAAAGTAGATGTTCTGTATTAAGAAATTCACTTTTCAGCCTTTTAGCTTCATTTTTGCTTTGCTTGAACACTTGGCTCAAACCTTGTGAAAACTTATAATCCATAATATATCTCGTTAGAATAAAAGCAGAATTGCTTTATATTCAATATCTAAATTACAAATATTTTACCAAAAAACAATTAATGACTTTATGGCAGAAAAATATTTTTTATCTTATTGAAAATGACTAAGTTTGTCGTCCTCAAATATTTCTTATGAATCCCGAGATTGTCAATTACATTGGTTATGCCGCGTCAGTTTTTATCGTTTTGAGTTTCATCCTTAAAGATTTAACCAAAATAAGGATCGTTAATTTGATAGGCTGCATTTGTTTTGTGGTTTACGGAATCTTCAATGGAATGCTTTGGCCGGTTATCATTCCGAATGGTATTATTTGTCTTGTTCAGGTATATCATTTACTGACTGCAAAGAAAAAACAATGAGCCGAAAAAAAATCCTTATTTCCGCATTCAGTAATCTTTACACCGATCAGAGAATTGAAAAAGTATGCCGTACTTTACATGAAAACGGCTATGAAATTGAACTCATCGGAAATAATTGGGGTGGGGAAGAAGTAATGACTCGTCCTTACAAATTTTCCAGAATTTCGCTTGTTTCTAAAACCTTAAAGACTGCCTATTTTGAATTTAACTGGAAGCTTTACTGGGAACTTTACGGAAAAGCAGGGCAGAATACCATTCTTTATGCCAATGATCTGGATGCTTTGCTGCCCAATTATCTTTTAGCTAAAAAATTAAATATTCCGTTAGTTTTCGACAGTCATGAAATTTTTTCTGAAATGCCTGCTATTCAGGGTAGAATGTCTCAAAAATTATGGCGTTACCTGCAGAATAAAATCGTTCCGAATTTAAAATTCATGATTACGGCAAGCGGAAGCTATGCAAAATGGTTTCAGAATAAATATGGAATCAATGCAACTGTTGTGCAAAATGCGCCGAGAAAAATTGATTTTTCAATAGAAATTCCTGAAAATAACCCGAAAATACTTTTGTATCAAGGTGCGATTAATCCTTTTCGGGGGATTGATAAAGCTATTTTGGCAATGCATCATCTTGAAAATGTTATTTTTAAAATTGCCGGTGACGGACCTAAAAAAAAGGAGTACGAAGATTTAGTTATTAAAGAAAACCTTCAGGATAAAGTTCAGTTTTTAGGAAAATTGCTTCCGGAAAACTTAAGAGAAATCACATTAACCGCTGATGTTGGGATGAGTATTGAAGAAAATGGTGGCGAAAGCTACGAATTTTCACTTCCGAATAAAGTTTTAGACTGTATTCAGGCGAGAGTTCCTTTGATTCTATCTCCGCTTCCGGAAATGCTGCATATTAAAAATCAATTTGACGTTGGTGAAATTATTCAAGATCATCAACCGGAAAATATCGCAAAATCAATAAATTTAATTTTAAAAAAAGGAAGAAAAAACTATCAATCAGAATTGAAAAAAGCCTCCCAAATTCTTTGCTGGGAAAATGAAGAAGTAAAATTGCTGGAAGTTTTTGAAAAAGCGTCTCTCTAATTTTACCGCAAAGTCAGCGAAGATTATTAAAATGAATTATATTTTAAAGTTAAACGAATGTATTTCACTTATCAAGGTAAAAAAATCATTGTTTAACCTTGTGTTTAAAAAACAAAATTTAAATCTTTCAAGAATTATTTTAAATAGTTGTTTGTACTAAATCTGTTTTTAATTATCTTTTTTAAATTAATTATCTTTGCAGAAAGAAAGTATAGAAATGACCATTAAAGAAAATCAGCAGGAAATAATCGACGAATTTGCGTTTCTTGAAGACTGGGAACAGAAATATGAATACATCATAGATTTGGGCAAAGAACTGAAAGGTCTTCCGGATGACAAGAAAACTGATGAAAATTTAATCAAAGGTTGCCAAAGCAAGGTGTGGATCGATGCTGAATTTAAAGATGGAAAACTGTTTTTCAATGCAGATTCTGATGGAATTCTTCCGAAAGGAATCGTTTCTTTGCTTGTAAGTATCTACAGCGGTCATTCTACCCAGGAAATTCTGGATTCTGATTTTGAATTTATTTCTGAAATCGGATTGCAGGAATTTTTATCCCCTTCAAGAGCCAACGGATTGATGGCGATGACCAAGCAAATTAAATTTTATGCAGTCGCATACCAACTGAAATCTTAGTTGTGACCAGAATTTTAGCATACCGTTTTTCCGCTTTTGGTGATGTCGCTATGACGGTGCCTGTTTTTCGTGAGTTTTTAGAGCAAAATCCTGAAGTTCAGATCGTCATGGTTTCACGTAATAATTTTAAGAGCTTATTTGCTGATATTCCGAATGTTATATTCCACGGAATTGATCTTGATGATTATAAAGGTTTTCTGGGAATCAGAAGATTGGGAAAAGAATTATTGAAATTATACAATCCTGATTATATTGCTGATTTACACGATGTTATACGTTCTAAAATTTTAGATAAGCTCTCTATAAGAAAAGGGTTTAACGTTTTTAAAATAGACAAAGGAAAAGAGGAAAAAGAAAATCTTACCAATGTCTGGAATTTAGATAAAAATCAGCTTAAAAAAACGGTAGAGCGGTACGCAGATGTTTTCCGGGATATGGGTTTTAAAGTTGAGCTTTCGCATCAGTTAAGACCAAAATCAAACCAAAAATCGGGAATAGGCTTTGCTCCATTTGCTCAGCATAAAGGAAAAATGCTTCCTTTGGAAAAATCTTTTGAGCTTGTAAAAATTTTAGCAGAAAAGAATACGGTTTATTTTTTCGGAGGTGGGGAAAAGGAAACCGAAACTCTTGAAAGCTGGGAAAGACAAATTCCCAATACCAAAAGTTTAGCAGGAAAACTGAACCTTTCTGAAGAGTTAAACAGGATTTCTCAGCTTGAAGTAATGATTTCGATGGATTCTGCTAATATGCACTTAGCCAGCATTGTAGGAACCCGATGTGTTTCGGTTTGGGGAGCAACTCATCCGTATGCCGGGTTTTTAGGTTTCGGACAAAGCGAGGATGATGTTGTTCAGATTAATGATCTTACCTGCAGACCTTGCTCGGTTTTTGGTGATAAAGAATGTTACCGTGGCGATTGGGCGTGTCTGGAAGAAATCAACGTGCAGCAAATCATTGAAAAAATTTAGCAGAATGAAGATTTCTGTTTGCATTCCGGTTTATAATTTTAATGTAAGAAAATTGGTTTATGATCTTAAAAAAGAAATAGAAAACCATGAAATAGATGCTGAAATCATTCTTATTGATGATGCTTCAAGTGAGAATTTCAGGCAAATCAACAGTGAGCTTCAGGATAGAGTAGATCAGTTTATTTTACTTGAAAAAAACATTGGAAGATCCCGAATCAGGAATTTGTTTTTAGATTTTACACAAGGCGATTATTTGCTTTTTTTGGATTGTGACGGAAAAATTATTTCTCCAAATTTTCTTAAAAACTACATCGATTTTCTAGATAAAAATTCAAATATATCTGTTGTTTATGGTGGAAGAAAGGTTTCAGACTTGCCACCTTCAGAAAAGCATATTTTAAGATGGAAATTTGCTATAGAAAGAGAAAATTTACCTTTAGAAAAAAGAAAAGCAAAACCCTATCTAAGTTTTCAGACCAATAATTTTCTGATTAAAAAAACGGTCTTTGAAAAATTTAAATTTAATGCTAATCTCCATAAATACGGTTATGAAGATTTGATATTTTCAATGGATTTAAAATCGGCAAAAATCGCTGTAATGCATATTGATAACCTGGTGTATAATGACGATGTAGAAGTGGGAAATGTTTATTTGAGGAAAGTTGAAGAATCTGTTGAGAGTCTTTTGCTTATGCTAAACAATAAAAATTTAAGTGCTAAATTATCTGAGATTAAGCTTATGAAAGCTTATGAATCTGCGAATAAAAAAGGATTAAAATTTCCTGTTTTAATTTTGTTTTATTTTTTTGAAAAGTTTTTAAAAAAGAATTTGCTTTCAGTAAATCCCAATCTCAAATATTTAGATTTATATAAGCTTGGATTAATGTTTAGAAAATCAAAATAGTTTTAAACAAAAAAAATCTCCCTTAAAAAAGAGAGATTTCTGTGGGTCCTGAGGGATTCGAACCCCCGACCCTCTGGGTGTAAACCAGATGCTCTGAACCAACTGAGCTAAGAACCCGATATTTTTTAAAAGGTTTCGTTTCCTTTTGGTGGGCGATGAGGGATTCGAACCCCCGACCCTCTGGGTGTAAACCAGATGCTCTGAACCAACTGAGCTAATCGCCCTCTGCAACGTTACCGTTGTTTAGAGTGGTGCAAATATACGACTTATTCGTAAATCTCCAAATTTTTTTCTAAAAAATCTCCGACTACAAAGTTGCTCCCGCCAATAAGAATCATTTCTTCATTTGTACATTCCTGTTTTGCAGAAAGATAAGCTTCCTGTACAGAATCAAAAATTTTATAATTTATTTTTGAATTAATTAATAAATCTTCATAATCTTGAGGATGTCTTCCTCTGTTGATAGACGGTTTAGCGAAATAAAACTTAGAATTTTCAGGGAGTAAACCCATTACATCATCAATTTTCTTGTCATTTACAAATCCTAAAACAATATGTTTACGCTTTTTAATTGAATTTAACTGCTGAAAAACCGATTCTAAACCAGCCTGATTGTGTGCCGTGTCACAAATCGTCAAAGGATTTTGAGAAAATTCAAACCAGCGGCCGATAAATCCGGTATTATGATGAACATTCAGAAGTCCGGTTTCAACAGCTTCATCCGAAATACTGTAATTTAGTTTTCTTAATTCTTCTACAAGCTTTAAAACAACTTTAATATTTTTATTTTGATAATTTCCTTTTAAATCAGATTTTAGCTCAGTTTTTAAAACAGTGGCATCAATAAACGGAGCATTTTCTTTTGTAGCCTTATCTTTAATGATGTTTTTTACCGCTTCATTATCGTCTCCGGAAATAATGGGTGTGTTTTCTTTTATAATTCCCGCCTTTTCAAACGCAATTTCTTCGATCGTATCGCCTAAAATATTCTGATGGTCGAGCTGAACGTTTGTAATAGCCGAAACCAAAGGTTTAATAATATTGGTTGAATCTAATCTTCCGCCCAAACCAACTTCAATAATAGCGAAATCTACTTTCTGCTGTGCAAAATATTCAAACGCCATAATGGTAGTAAACTCAAAAAAAGAAGGGAGAATATCCTCGGGAAGTTTTTTAAGTTTTAAAATAAAATGATAGACAAATTCTTTATCACAGTTTTTACCATTAATTTTGATCCGTTCCGTGAAATCAATAAGATGAGGGGAATTGTATAAACCTATTTTGTAACCGGCTTCCTGAAGAATCGAAGAAAGCATATTGCTGGTAGAGCCTTTTCCGTTGGTTCCGCCAATGTGAATGCATTTTATTTTATCTTGCGGGTTATCAAAAAAAGCGCAGAGTCTTGTGATGTTCCCAAGTCCCGGTTTGTAGGCTTTTTGCCCATCGATCTGATAGTTTGGCGCCTGAACGAAAAGCCATTCTACAGCTTCCTGATATTGTGCGTTTGTCATGATGCAAAATTCTCAAAACTTTCATTAAAATGAAACAATAATTTTCTAAATCTGTAACTTTTTTACAATCTTTACGTCTAATTTCAATAAAGCCAATTTGAAATCATTATTTGCAAAATTTTTATAAAAGAAAAAGCAATAAGAAAAGAATGATTTCATTTGAAAAAAATAAAGATTTCCATATGAAAAAAGTTTTGACAGTTGTTTTGGGATTAGCCTTTGCAGGATTAAACGCTCAGCAGAAATGGTCTTTGCGTGAATGTGTAGACTACGCGGTGAAGCACAATCTTCAGGTGATTCAGAATGAATATTCAAAACAGATTCAGGATTCTAATCTTAAAATAGCCCAGAGAAATTATCTTCCTTCGGTAAATGCAAGCATGGGAAATAATGTAAGCTTCGGGCAGGCTTCTTTGGGAACGACAAGTATCCGAAACGATCAATTCAGTAATTCGGCAAATATTGGAGCGGATATTTTAATTTACAATAATGGAAGGCTTGATAAAACAATCAGAAAATCTCAGTTTGATGTAGAAGCAAGCCAATATGATATTGAAACCATTAAAAATGATATTTCGCTTCAGATTGCTCAGCAATATTTAACGACTTTACTGAACAAGGAAATTGTAAAAATCTCTCAAAGCGCAGTAGATAATGCAAAAAAACAATTTGACAGAGCAAAAATTACCACAGAAGTAGGTACAACAGCTCAAACAATTGTTGCAGAAGCAGAAGCAGCCTGGGCAAGAGAGAAACAAAATTTGAAAACAGCCGAAATCAACGTTGGTAGAAGTTTATTTGCTTTGGCACAATTGCTTCAACTAAAAGAATATAAAGATTTTGATGTAGAAGATGTGGAAGTTGATGATAAATTAACGCCTCAATTGTTTTCTGTAGATGATGTTTTAAACTTGGCTTACGAAAATCAGCCACAGATAAAAGCGGCTGAAAGCAGAATAAAATCTGCAGAAGCTCAGACAGAAATTACCAAAACAGCTTTCTGGCCTACTCTTACTGCGAGCGTAGGGGTCGGAACTTTTTACAGGAACTTATTGAATACAGCTTATTCCGGGTACGACCAATTTGGGAATGCAAGTAAAGAGCCTGGTTTTTTTCAGCAATACAAAGATAACTTTGGTCAACAGGGAGGAGTAAGCTTAAATATTCCTATCTTCAATAAAGGAATTACCAAGCTTCAGGTAGAGCAGTCAAAAATTAACGAGAACATTGCTAAAACCACTTTAGAGCAGCAGAAACAGACGGTAAGACAAAATGTACAGCAAGCTCAGTTTGATGCAGATGCCAATTATGAAGTTTATCTTGCTGCAGTTGAAGCCGAAAAAAGCACAAAACTGGCGATGGAATTTGCCGATAAAAGTTATGCAGCTGGCCGTACTACGATTTATGATTTAAATATTGCCAGAAACAATTACGCAAATGCTCAAGGTTCGGTAGAGCAGGCAAAATATAATTATCTTTTCAGCCTTAAATTATTGAATTTCTATTCCGGAATTCCGCTAACTTTGTAAAATGTCTGTTCAGTCTTTAGAAAAATATTTACCTCAGAATACACTATCTTATTTAAGAAAATGGTTTTCAGACTATTATATTCATATAAAAGTTACAAAAAACCGAAATTCTAAGCTTGGAGATTATCGTAAATTACGGGATAATTCGCATGAAATTACCATCAATTCTACATTAGCTCCGCAGCTTTTCTTTTTTGTGTTAACCCACGAGTTGGCCCATCTTATCGCCTTTGAAAAATTTGGAAGAAGAATTTCTGCGCATGGCAACGAATGGAAACATACTTTCAGGGAAATGCTTTTAGAAAGTATAGAGGTTTATGATGAAGATCTGAAGCCCATTATCATTAAGTTTTCTCGCTCACCGAAAGCCAACTTCATGGCAAGTCCGGATCTTGTAAAATATTTTCATATTGAAAATCAGGATGATGAAGAGATTTTTATAGAAAAACTTACCAAAGGTGAAAATTTCATCTATCGGGAAGAAAAGTATTTGTTGGAARGTCTGATTAAAAAAAACTATCTTTGTATGAATCTGGCTACAGGAAGAAAGTATTCTTTCAAACCTTTGGCAAGAGTGAAAAAATGCAGTTAAATATGTCAAAATCAGATAAATACTGTGTGATTATGGCGGGTGGGATCGGTAGCAGATTCTGGCCTCTGAGCACGCAGAAATTTCCCAAACAATTTCAGGATATTTTAGGAACCGGCCGCACCATGATTCAGCAGACTTATGACAGGATCAGCAAGATTATTCCTAAAGAAAACATATTTGTAATTACCAATAAAGAGTATGTAGTGCTTTCTCATCAGCAATTACCGGAAATTCCGGAAAATAATATCGTGGGCGAACCTCTGATGAAAAATACAGCTGCATGTAATCTTTACATGGCAAACAAAATTGCTGAAATAAATCCTGATGCTACAATGATTGTGCTTCCTGCAGATCATTTGATCCTAAAAGAAGACGTTTTTTTAGAAAAAGTAGAGTTGGCTTTCAGCATTGCTTCTACCCAGGATTATCTGGTAACTTTGGGAATTACGCCAACAAGACCAGATACGGGTTACGGATACATTCAGTTTGTTGATAAAAAAGATTCAGACTATTATAAAGTTAAAACGTTTACTGAAAAGCCTATTCTTGAAATTGCCAAAAGCTTCCTCGAAAGCGGAGATTTCCTTTGGAATGCAGGAATTTTTATCTGGAATGTAAAATCTATTCATAAAGCTTTTGAAATGTTCCTTCCGGATATGACGCAGCAGTTTACGGCTTGCGAATACAATGCAGAAACGGAAGTAAGCTGCATAGAAATCATTTATCCTAAAATCCAGAAAATCTCGATCGACAACGGTATTTTAGAAAAAGCCAAAAATGTGCATGTAATTCCTGCCGATTTGGGCTGGAGCGATCTTGGAACCTGGACTTCGGTTTTTGAAAACAGCGAAAGAGACGAAAATGAAAATGCTGTCAATATCAAAACAGCGCTTACTTACGATTCCACAGGGAATATTATCCACGTAAAAAATAATAAAGCAGTCGTGATAGACGGATTAAAGGATTTTATCGTTGTAGATACAGACAAGGTTCTTTTAATCTGCCCGAGAGAGCACGATCAGCAGATTAAAGATTATGTTTTAGACTTAAAAAGTCTTAAAAAAGGCGAAAAATACATGTAAAATAATCATAATTTCTACTAAAGTTTGGGATATGAAAAATACTAATCGCATCTTTCTTTTTGTTTTTCTTTTTTTGGGAATTTCTATTAATTCTCAGGAGAAGAAAAAATTTTCAAATATTGACGGGGTTTTAGGTAAAATAGTTCCAAACGGGAAAGTAGATTCCTGGGTATTGCTGCACAGTAATTATGGTAAAAACAGAGAAGTAAAAGTCTCAGGAACCAAGCCGGAGTATCTTCCTCAGTTTGCCGGATTTAATTTCAGACCGGGTGAAGAAAGTTTTTATTACATCGCTACTTCAACAGGAGGAAAAATCAGTTACATTACAGATATTCGGGAACTAAAAGATTTTATAGGTAAAACTGACAACGTTGAAGAAGCGGCTATTGCAGCTGTTTTAGACGGCTATCTCATTGACGAGCAGTTTGTAGATGTTGCCGCCAATTATTATGAAGATAAAACCAATTATTATCTTGATTTAGGGAAAGTTACTTCAAAAGAATGTCCGTATCAGAAAACGCATTTCACACTTACTGTAAGCAAAGCTACAGGTACGATTTCAAATGTTGAAAACAACGGGACTTACATGGAAGTTTATACAAAAAACTGTAAAAACAACCCGCGACTTTTAAAATTAGAAAAAAAAGAAGAGCCTAAAGATGATCCCAAAAAACAGCCTGTCAAAAAAAGAAAATAAGCTCTACGAAACAGAGCGGCTTTTAATTCGTCCGATGTCTTTGGAGGATGCTGATCTGATTTTTGAGCTTTACAATATGCCCAATTTCATTAAATATATTGGCAACCGAAATGTCAATTCTCTGTCTGATGCCGAAAACTATATTCGGTCTAAATTTTTACCACAGTTTGAAAAATTAGGCTTCGGAAATTATATGGTTATTTTAAAAGAAGGAAACCAGAAAATTGGCGGAGTAGGTATCTTTGAAAGAGAGGGTTTAGATATTGTAGATATTGGTTTCTCTGTCCTTGAAAAGTTTGAAGGCAAAGGATTGATGTTTGAAGCTGCTCAAAAAGTAAAATCTATCGGGATGGATGAGTTTGGATTAAATAAAATTTCTGCCATCACGACAAAAGATAATCTTTCTTCTCAAAAATTAATTGAAAAATTAGGTTTAAAATTCCAAAAATACGTAACGCTTCCCAATGAAGATGTAGAGTTGATGTATTACGAAACACCTGACTAAACACTAATGTTACGAATGTTTTCACAAATAAACACAAGCTCTTGTGAAATTTGTGAAAACATTTGTGATAAATCGTGTTTAAATTCCCTCCAAAATCTGCGCCGCTGCCATTTTAGAAGTTACCTTTTCAATAACTCTTGTGCAAATTCCTTTTTCATCAAAAATAAAAGTGGTTCTTACGATTCCCATGTAAATTTTTCCGAAAGTTTTTTTCTCCTGCCAAACTCCGAATTTCTCAATAATATCACGGTTTTCATCAGCAATAAGATCATAAGGAAAAGCAAACTTGCTGTGGAAATTTTTCTGCTTTTTTACGGTATCTCCACTGATTCCCAAAAGTTGAAATCCTGCTTTTTCCAACTGAGAATAATTATCGCTCAAATTACAGGCTTCCACAGTACAAGTCGGAGTATTTGCCTGCGGATAAAAGAAAATAACGAGTTTTTTCCCAATTAAATTTTCAGAATTTACACTTTCTCCATCCTGATTTGTTCCTTCAAAATTTGGCAGTTTATCTCCAACTTTCAGCATAATGATTTATTTTTGCTCAAATTTAATGGTTAAATGACAAAAAAGCAAAGAGCTGCACTCGTTCAGTCAGAATTAGAAAAATTATATCCGGAAGTTCCGATTCCGTTGGATCATACCGATCCTTATACTTTGATGGTTGCCGTTGCGYTTTCTGCACAGACGACCGACAAAAAAGTAAATCAGGTTACGCCCGAACTTTTCGCTGTTGCTGGAACGCCTCAGAGAATGGCAAAGCTTGAAGAATATCAAATCAAAGAACTGATCAAAGAGATCGGGCTTTCCAATACAAAAGCCAAAAACCTGAAAAGAATGGCCGAACTTTTACTGGAAAGACACGATGGAGTAGTACCGCAAACGTATGAAGAACTCGAAGCGCTTCCCGGAGTTGGTCACAAAACAGCTTCTGTTGTTATGAGTCAGGGTTTCGGATTTCCCGCTTTTCCTGTCGATACGCACATTCACAGATTAATGACGCAATGGAAACTCACTTCCGGAAAAAACGTGGTAGAAACCGAGAAAGACGCCAAAAACCTCTGGAAAAAAGAAGTATGGAATAAACTTCATCTTCAGATTATTTTCTACGGAAGAGAATATTCTCCGGCAAGAGGAAAAGGTGAAAAAGACTTTATCACCAAAATGCTGTTTGAAGAAAAAGAAAAATAATAACAGCCGCAAAATTCCCCTCCCTTGGAGGGGTGGCGAAAATTCGACAGAATTTTTGACGGGGTGGTTAAAGAAGTTAAAGGCAAAAAATTACTGCAAATCCAGCAACCGTCTATGATAATTCACCTGTCCCAAATGATATCCCAAATGTCCAAACAAATGAATCAGAAAATATTCTGTCGTCATTGTATAGCCTAAAGTTTCAATAGGATATTCTTTTTTCAGATCTTCTTCCGTTAATTTATCGAGTGAAGAATGTACAGCGTCAATTGTTTTTTCAATTTTCTCAATCAACTCTGTTTTTGGAATATTTTTTAATGAAAATTCGAGTTCTCTGTTTCTTACATATCCAGAATCCCCCAAAGTAGCTCCGATAAAATGATTAATATTTCCAACCAGATGAAGCGTTAAATTTCCTCCGGAGTTTAAAATATTTTTATCAATTTTCCAGATGGCATCTTCGTTTTGATAAGATTCTATTTCTTTTTTTAATTGATTTAAATCTCGTGTGAAGAGTGATTTTATACTTTCTTTCATAATTTTAAGATTGTAATTTCTTTATCAAAATTAAATATTTTAGATACATTTTATTTAACAACAGCTTTAAAGTATCCTCTGAAATCTTTTGTAAAATTTTCTACTTTCGTATTGTAATTGATAAAGCCATAAACCGTATCATTTTTCTGAAAATGGGCTTTATTCAGAACTAACTTTTCGTAAACAGGTCTTGTTTTCATAAATTTTATTTCACCATGTAAGGTTTTAGGATCAATGTCTTTGATCAAAAAATTATCATCAAATACTTTAATTAAAACCCCATTTCCGAAAAAACCGTTATTGTTATTAAGTGAAATTTCTAATGTGTCGTTCTTTAAAGCAGAAGAACATTTATAATTATCCATAGGTAAAAATCCTGCAATCTGAACGATATAGGCAGTTCTTGTTTTACTCTCTAATTTCTCCTTTTTATAAAGTTTGAGTTCGGGATATTTTGAAAGCAGCTTGATCGTATCGTTTTGTGGCAGATTTTTGTCAAGGGTAAATTTTTCAAAAATTTGTTCATTTTTCTTCTCTTTTTTACAACTTATAATAGCTAAGCAGGAACTTATGAACAAAATGTATAATGCTTGTTTCATGATTTTGTTTAAACAAACATAAAACAAAAAAGCCACGAAAAATTATTTCATGGCTTCTATTTTTAAATTTAATAAAAAAAAATTACTTCTGATTTTTTGCCCAAAGTTCCATCTTTCTGTTAAGAACATCCAAAGGAAGGCAACCCTGGCTTAAAACTTCATCATGGAATTTCGCTAAGCTGAATTTTTTGCCCAATTCTTTCTGGTATTTTTCTCTCAATTCCCTTATTCTTAATGATCCTATTTTATAACCTAAAGCTTGTCCCGGCATTGCCATATAACGCTCAATTTCTGCAGTTGCGCCGGCTTCATCATAAGCAATATTGCTCAGAAAATACGTGATTGCATCTTCTCTTGTCATTTTTCCTGTGTGAATTCCGGTGTCGACAACTAAACGAACAGCGCGAAGCATCTGATCGCTCAAATATCCCATTTTCTGGTAAGGATCAGTATAAAGCCCAAATTCCGGGCCTAAAGTTTCGCAATAATGCGCCCAACCTTCACCGTAAGCACCGAACCAGCCGAATCTCATAAACTTCGGAAGTTTTGTGTTTTCCTGCTGCAGAGAAACCTGATAATGATGTCCCGGAATTGCTTCATGTAAAAACAAAGACTCCATTCCTGAAGTAACGTTGAATTTTGAAGGATCCGGAAGCGGCATGTAGAAAATTCCCGGTCTTTTTCCGTCGGGAGTTCCCTGTATGTATTCTGCACTTGCGCTTGCTTCCCTGAATTTTTCGGTTTGTCTTATTTCAAACTTCGTTTTCGGCGTTACGCTGAACATGGTTTTCAATTTCGGTGTTATTTTAGCTAAAATTCCGTTAAAACCATTCAGAACTTCTTTTGAGGTTTTATATGGCATCGCTTTCGGATCTGTTTTTACAGAATTTATAAATTCTTCAAGTGTACCATTAAAGCCAACCTGCTGTTTTACTTTTTCCATTTCGCCTCGAAGCATTTCGACCTGTTGTAGACCGATTTTGTTGATTTCTTCAGGTGTTTTATTGGTGGTTGTCCAGCTTTTAGCGTAATATCTATAAATGTCGTCTCCTTTTGGAAGGGTGTTGTAACCGTCTGTTTCTCTGGATTTAGGCAAGTATTCTTTCTCTAAAAATGCACCCATTTTTGTATAGGCAGGAATAATGTCTTTTGTAATGGCTTCCTGATACAATTTGGTGAGTTTTTCTTTCTGTTCTTTGCTGAAGCTTTTTGGGAAATTTTTTACAGGACCATAAAAAATATTCTTTTCAAAATCCGGGGTTGTGATTTCTTCGGCTTTCATCTGAGGAATCATTTTCACAACCAGTTTTTTGGGAAGAACAATTTTATTATTGATTCCTTCACGGAAATTTTCGGTTGCGGCATTCATCCATTCCGGAAATTTTTCCATTCTTTTTAGCCAGTCTTCATAATCTTTTTCTGTGTTGAAAGGCTGGCTTCCCTGTCCGCTTCCATACAACGGGAAATTCAGCGGAAGCCCGCCAAACTGCGTAAATGGAATATATTCAGGATGATAAGAGTAAGCTTCAATTTTATCTTTTAAAGTATAATCCAGAACATCATAAACCACTTTGTCTTCATCTGAAAGGCTTTTGTAATCTACATTTTCAAGCTGTTTCTGGATAGAATTATAAAAAGAAATTTCACCCAGAATAAAATCTTTGTCAATATTGATGGGAAGCTGATCGTTGTATCTTAAATCACCTTGCGAAGTTGCTTCTAAAGGATAAAGCTTAAGATATTGCTCATAATAATTTGAAGCGATAGAATCTATATTGGTTGGGGTAACTTTCGTTAACGGTGAATCTGATTTTTTGCATGACGAAAGACTCAAAGCCAAACCAAGCCCGATCAGGGATTTAAATAAAATATTTTTCATAGATAATCTTTACCTTTTATTTGTAAGATGAAATATAATTGTTGTTACAAAATTTTATTCCGGCAATTTCTGTAACGGAATAATTAACAAAAATAACCAATATTGTAAATCAAATTTGTTTTAAACATAGATTTTAATAAAAATAATTTTCAAAACATTTTTCAGATTCAGACAATTTTTTATCTTTGCCTAAAGCATTTAACAATCATAGTATTACAGCTCTTTTTTAAGAAATAATGAAAGGGATTTTAAAAATTTACCATCCGGACGAAACACTAAAATACAATATAAGAAGCACTTATTGCAAGGCTGTTTATAGTAATCAAAAACATTTTCTGGAAGTAGAGGTCATTACCGATGACGGTTTAGATCATGTAGACGACGATTCTCTGCAGTACAATTTTCCTCAGCTTTCACTGGAGGTGATCGAGTTTCCGATCGATTCTTCAGAAATTGAAGGAAAAACATTCGAAATCAATGATACAGATGATGAGGTTTATACCGAAGTCAATCTGTTTGATGATGAAGACGCCTTCATTTACGATAACGAACTTTGCTTTGAGAAAAACGAAGAAAATGAGCTTCAGGTTGTATGGAAAGGCACAATTGACGATTTCTACACCGGTTCAGATACACCGATTCCTTTCAGGTTGAAATGCGAATTTAAACAAGACGAGATAGAGGTAGACGAAGACTGATCTTTGCCCCGAATATAAACTCAGATTTCTTTTCAATACTCTTTTGGAAAGAAATTTGCTTTTTTAAGACATTATTTAGCTTTGAAATACATTTTTTAAGCTTATTTTAAGATAAGGATTCATAATATTCCATTATTTTTGTCGTTTAAAACCATTATAAATAAACAATTAATGCTGTTAACGGAACTTACTCAGATTTTATTTGCACAGGTTACTGTACCTGCTGTAGCTGCAGAAGATTTAGAATTTTCATTTTGGAAAATCATGTTCCACGGAGGAGCTTTCGCTAAGATAGTGATGGTTACCGTGTTGGCTCTTGGTGTATTTTCCGTATATCTTTTCTTTGAGCGTTTTTTCTTTATTAAAAGATTAACTTCAAAAACAGATTCTAATTTTATGGATAATATCGAAGATTTTATAAGAGAAGGAAAAATAGAGTCGGCTACAGATTATTGTAAAAGACAAAATTCGCCTGAAGGAAGAATCTTAGAAAAAGGAATTTCAAGGTTGGGGCGTCCGGTTTCAGACATTGTTAGCGCAATGGAAGCCCAGGCTCAGGTAGAAGTTGCCAATATGGAAAAAAACTTAAACCTCTTGGCTGTTGTACCGAGTATTGCACCTATGTTGGGATTATTGGGAACGGTTATCGGGATGATTATTGCTTTCTTTAATCTTTCTCATGCAAGCGGATCTTTCTCTCCTAAAACATTGTCTGAAGGTATTTATACAGCTTTGGGACAAACGGCAGTCGGTCTTGCGGTGGCAATTCCGGCAAACTTTTTCTACAATATTTTATTAACGAGAATTGATAAATTTGTATTGAGAACCCAGAATATGTCTGGAGAATTTTTAGATCTTATCAATAAACCTTTATAATTTTTTCTTATGAAACCGAAAGGTTCCATCTGACAAATAAAAAATCAGAATAAACAGATGAAAATTCAGAGAAGAAATAAAGCAAACCCGGAATTCAGTTTGGCAGCGATGACAGACGTTATCTTGCTGATGCTGATATTCTTTATGATCACATCATCGGCTGCAAACCAAAGCGCGATTGATGTAAAATTACCAAAAGCAGGAGCGGTGGATGACAACATCCCGAATCCTTTAACGGTAAGCATAAAGCCGGATGGATCGTATTTTGTAGATGATAACCCGGTAAACAGAGGTGAGCTTGAACAGGTGATCGTGAATAAGCTGACCAACCAGACCAACAAATCATTTACCATCAGAGCAGACGAAAATACCATGCATAAAGATGTGGTATTTGTTATGGAAATTGCCGAAAAAAATAAATTGAATATCGCCATTGCAACGGTTAAAGATAAATAGTAGTTCCGAAAATACCGGAAAAAATCATTTTAAAATGAGAAGCTATATTGTAAACAAAGACGAGGAAAACAGAGACAGGGTAAAAAGCGCAGTGCTTTCGATCCTGATTTGGTCTGCAATCCTGTTGTTTGTTTTTTTATATAAATTAAAACCGGAGATCGAAACTCAATCAGAAGTTGTCACAACAATGCTGGTGAATTTCGGAGACAACAGAAACGGGAATGGCGAAGAAGAGCCTGCTGATCAGCCGGGAAGTCTGGCTGCAGCAACCGAAGATAATCCTGATCCTGCAGAAACAGCAGTTCCTGAAACAAAAACAGTGATAAAACCTGATCCGCAACCCGAAACCAAAAAGTCGGAAGCAAAAGAAAAAATTATTACAGGAAATAATGCTAAAGTTTCTGTTCCTAAAAAAGAAGATTCTAAAAAATCAAATAAATCTACGGCTGCAAGTACAAATACAACGAAAAATACTAAAAAATCGGGAGCAACAACTGCCAATTCCAGAACCGGCAACGGGGACGGAAAAGGGAATGCCGCAATCGGAAATCTGATCAGAGGTCGTGGTACAAAAGCAGGAAGTCAGGGAACAGGAAGCGGTATCGGAAATAACGGCGATCCTTTAGGCGGTGACGGAAACGGCGACAGTAAAGTAGGAATAGACAGACGACTGATCGGTTATATTCCCGGAACGATGGGAAGAGGTGGAGCGCAGCCAAGCCATAATTGCTCAGCAAGCGGATCGATTACCATTTCTTACACCGTAGATAAAGCCGGAAATGTTTCTTCTGCAAGAAGATCGGGCGGCGTTTCAGATCCTTGTGTGGTTTCTACTTCTGTAGGTTGGGTTAAAAAGTACGTAAAGGCAGAAAAAGCCAGTGTATCATCCACCGGAACTTACAATATTACATTCTAAAAATACAAAAGCACTTTACTCAAGTGCTTTTTTTTTATGTAAAGTTTATTGTTTTTATTTTGTAATATAATCGCCGGACTTTTTAGTTCGTGTTTGTTGGAATTACTTTTTGGCGATTTCGTTAATTCTGTTGATAATTGGGAGTGCAAAAATTCCGCTGGTTTGTAAATAGAGTTCGTAGAATGTTTTTGCTTTGTCTAAAAAGTCATTATTGTTCAGTACTTTTCCATTATAATAGAAAAGATTTCCCAGCATTTCGTAGTAATCTTTGTGATCTCTTTCCTGTCTTTCGTTAACGATTTCGACGATCTCTTCTTTTGATTTTCCAGAAAGCACCTGAAAATCAAATTTAAAAATGTCTTTCATTAAAGAGTCAAAATCGAGTTCTTTTTGCATTAAACTTTCTTCAGGTTTATCTAAAATCAGTTTTTCTAATGCTTGAGTTAACTGACGTATTAATCGTAGTGTGAATTCTTTATCGGTAATCATTTTTGATGTTTAAAGTTTAGGGTTTTATGTTTAAAGTTTCAAATCACTGGAACTATTTATTAATGAGTTTGAAGAGAATTATAATATTTCATATGTTCAAGAGGGTTATAAAATACTTTTAGACCTAAAGAATTAAAAAAAATCTCAAGATTTTCCATATTTGCTATAATAATCCATTGGATTAACGCTTGCGAAAGCAATAACTTTATCATATTTAAAATCGATATAATCTTTTAAATTTTGTTTTCCAGTAGTTTTGTTTTCTACAACAATTTTATCCTTATCATTTTTACAATTGATAAGAAATAAACATAAAATCAGTAAAATGTAAAATCTAAACATTAAGCAAAAAACAAATATGCCAATACAATTGAAGTAATAATCCCGACCAAATCTGCCAAAAGCATGGCAATTACAGTGTATCTCGTGTTCTTTACGGCTACTGCTCCAAAATAAACGGCGATCACGTAAAACGTCGTATCTGAGCTTCCCTGAAGAACCGCTGCCAATTTCCCCTGAAAACTGTCTGCTCCGAAAGTTGCCATCGTATCAACCATCATTCCTCTTGCTCCGGAACCGGATAATGGCTTGATTAAAGCTGTCGGAAGTCCGTCAACAAATCTTGCATCTAAGTTTGCAGAATAAGCGACCCATTTCATACCGTCAATAATTACATCAAAAACTCCCGAAGTTCTTAATAGAGAAATCGCAATGAGCATTCCTACCAGATAAGGAATAATCTTTACGCAAGTCCAGAAACCTTCTTTTGCACCTTCAATAAATGCATCAAAAACATTAATTTTTTTGTAAACAGCGCCAAGTACAATCGCAATGAAAATAAATAAAATCAAACCGTTGCTTAAAACTTTACTGAAATCATCAAGCTCATTCTTGCTCAATTGAACTAAGTAAACAACCAAAAGCGCAATTAACGCAGAAATTCCGCCAATATAGGCAAGAACAACAGGTTTTAACAGATTTATTTTTTGATATAAAGAGACGAAAATCATTGCTGCTAAAGTTGCCGCGAATGTTGCAATCATGCAGGGAAGAAAAATATCAGTCGGTGTTTTTGATCCCATTGAAGCTCTGATTGCAATAATAGAAACAGGAATCAGCGTCATTCCTCCTGCGTGAAGACAGAGAAACATAATTTGTGAATTGCTCGCTGTATCTTTATTCGGATTTAAAGTCTGTAAGCTTTCCATTGCTTTTAAACCAAAAGGAGTTGCGGCATTATCCAAACCTAAAAGATTGGCGCTGAAATTCATCAGCATATGCCCGAAAGCAGGATGATTTTTTGGAATTTCAGGAAATAATTTTGAGAAAAAAGGCTGAATTAAACGGCTTAAAAGATTAATTCCGCCTGCTTTTTCGGCAATACTCATGAAGCCCATGAAAAGCGTCATAATTCCGATTAAACCGAGACAGATTTTAACAGCAGTTTCAGAAGTTCCAATCACTCCATCTGCTTCCTGAACTCTGTAAACATTTACATTTTGTTTCAGAGAATCTGTTTTATAATGAATCCTGCTGTCTGCAAAATCATTTTTTTTCATCAGACTGTCTCTTACAATTGGGGAAAGCGCATTGATTTTTTGGGTAGCAATTTGTACGGTATCACCACCTTTTCCACTTTATAGCTATTAAAGCTTAAAAATATTTAAGTGTTTGATTTACTTTTCATCCAAATAAACCAGTTCGCCTTCAAAATTATCATCCAAACTTTTCAGAACTTTTGCGTTGGCTGTTTTTTTCTTTAATTCATCTATAAAAAAGCTTTTTTCGAAAAACTGGCGATGAATTCCCGGAAGAAGCTCCATGAAATAATCCATTCCGACTTTATTGTTGTGGAGATCCATTTTGTTTTCCAGAGGCTCATTAGGAAACAATTCTTCGTGTAGGTCTGTAATTTTTTTGCAGAAATCTAATGCTTTTTGAGGCGAAGAAACTTTGCTGCAGTACATCATAATAAGACAACACCAGAGTGAATGCCTGAAAGCGTTTCCTTCGCCGTTTTTGGATGCTGTTTCAGGGTAAAGTTTTTGTGCGATAGAAAATGCTTTAACGGTTGCGTAAAAACTTAAAATCGAAAAAAGAGGATGCGGTAAAACAGCAGTTAAAAGCCTAAAGATTTTCTTTAAGCTCATTGATTTAATGGTATTTAAAACAACTTTAAATGTCCTCATAAAATAAAAATCTCTCCCGAATTGAGAGAGATGATATGTTTTTTTAGTTTAAATTCTAAGCTTTTACAGCTAAAAGATTGATTGTTTTGGCAACAACTTCTTTTATTTCTGTTCTTTTCACAATAAAATCTACAAAACCTTTATCCTGTAAAAATTCTGAGGTCTGGAACCCTTCAGGTAAATCTCTACCAATGGTTTCGCGGATAACTCTTGGTCCTGCAAACCCGATCAAAGCCTTTGGCTCTGCCATGATAATATCGGCAGTCATTGCAAAAGAAGCGGTAATTCCACCGAAAGTTGGGTCGCAAAGATAAGCGATGTATAAAAGTCCTGCTTCTGAAAGCTGAGCCAATTTAGCCTGTACTTTTGCCAACTGCATCAGAGAATAGGTTGCTTCCTGCATTCTTGCTCCACCAGATTGGCAAATAATCATGTACGGAAGTCTTTTTTCGATACAGTAATCAATTGCTCTTCTGATTTTTTCACCCATTACAGAACCCAAAGATCCTCCAATAAAGGCAAAATCCATACAAGAAACTACCATTTCGGTTCCGTTTACGGTTCCTACAGCATTTCTGATAGAATCAGTCAATTTCGTTTTTGCTTTTACTTCTTTCAGACGGTCGGTGTATGACTTGGTGTCTTTAAAATTAAGAATATCAATGCTTTCCACATTTGCATCCAGCTCAGTGAATTTTCCTTCGTCAAAAAGGATGTCAAAAAACTCTGCACTTCCGATTCTTACATGAAATCCGTCTTCAGGAGAAACATAATTGTTTTTCTTAAGCTCATCGTGCTCTACTACTTTTCCTGACGGAGTCTGATGCCAAAGACCCTTTGGTACGTCTCTCTTATCATCCGTAGAAGTCGTGATATTTTGTGCTTTTCTTTTAAACCAATTTTCGAATGCCATAACTATATAATTGATGAAAGATAAATGATAAATGATGAAAAAACTGTTTAATTGAAATCAATTATCATTCATCATTTATCATTAATAATTTTTATTTAAGCGTGTTTACGTTATTTAAATCTTCAAACGCCTGAACCAATCTTTTAGAGAAAGTTTCTTCACCTTTTCTGATCCAGACTCTTGGGTCGTAGTATTTTTTGTTAGGCTTTTCTTCTCCTTCAGGATTTCCGATCTGAGTTTTCAGATATTCTACATTGTCGATCATGTAATCTCTGATTCCTTCTGTGTAAGCAAACTGAAGATCGGTATCAATATTCATCTTAATTACTCCGTAGTCAATAGCTTCTCTGATCTCTTCTAAAGTAGAACCTGAACCACCGTGGAATACAAAATTAATCGGCTTCTCTGCAGTTCCGAATTTTTCCTGAACGAATTTCTGAGAATTATCTAAGATTTTTGGAGTAAGAACTACATTTCCTGGCTTATAAACTCCGTGTACATTTCCGAATGCGGCTGCAATGGTAAAGTTGTCTGAGATCGCCTTAAGTTTTTCGTAAGTATAAGCTACGTCTTCCGGTTGAGTGTATAATAAAGAGTTATCTACACCAGAATTGTCTACTCCGTCTTCTTCACCTCCTGTAACCCCGATTTCAACTTCAAGAGTCATCTTCATTTTTGCCATTCTTTCGAAATATTTTGCAGAAGTTTCTAAGTTTTCTTCTAAAGATTCTTCAGAAAGATCAAGCATATGAGAAGAGTAAAGAGATTTTCCTGTCTGCTTGAAGAACTCTTCGTTAGCATCCATCAAACCGTCTATCCAAGGCAACAATTTTTTTGCAGCGTGGTCTGTATGTAAAATTACTGTAGCTCCGTAAGCTTCAGCAAGGGTATGAATATGTTTAGCTCCTGCGATACCACCTAAAATAGCTGATTTCTGAGCGTCATTGCTCAATCCTTTTCCGGCGTTGAAAGCTGCTCCACCGTTAGAAAACTGAATGATGACAGGTGAATTTAATTTTGCTGCAGTTTCCATTACCGCATTTACGGTGCTTGATCCTACAACGTTTACTGCAGGTAATGCAAATTTGTTTTCTTTTGCGTATTGGAAAATATCTGTAACTAACTGTCCTGTGGCAACTCCTGCCGGGAAAATTCTGCTCATGTTTTACTTTTTATAAAATATTAAGGTGTCTTTTTAAAAATTCTTGTAAAGGTAATCAATTTTAAGAAATTTCTAATTTCTTTTATCTCGTCCCCAAAGTAGCTTCTGACGGATCGTTTCGTAGAAACTTAAATTGTTTGGCTGCACCAGCAAAAGCTGGAAGCTCGCCTTTTTGATGACAATTTCCTGATCGGTTTCAATGTGGATTAATCTTGAATCTAATGAAAGAGAATATTGCGGAACCCTGCTTTCTACTTTAAATTTAATTTCAACTTTATCATTTACAACCAGAGGTCTTACATTCAGATTATGAGGAGCAATCGGTGTAATGACAAAATTTTCGTTGTTCGGAGAAATGATCGGTCCGCCACAACTTAATGAATACGCTGTAGAACCTGTCGGCGTAGAAACGATAACACCGTCACCCCAAAAAACATTCAGAAATTCGTCATTAATATAAGAATCTACCGTCACCATTGAGGTGGTTTCTTTTCGCGAAACCGTTACATCATTTAAAGCATACGGGAAAAAATCAGATTTCGGTGAAACCACTTCAATCACAGATCTTCGGCTGGTTTTTACATCACCTTTTAAAATAGAATCGAGTTCCTTAAAAGCTTCTTCTTTGGTGAAGCTTGCCAGAAAACCAAGTCTTCCGGTGTTTACTCCTACAACAGGGATTTCCAGGTCTTCAATGAACGTTAAAGAATTTACTATCGTTCCGTCGCCTCCGAAAGTGAAGAAAAGATCGACTTCTTTGTCAATAAGATCTTGCTTGCTGCTAAAAGTTTCAAAAATTTTAGAAAATTGCAGCGCTTCAGCCATTTCATCAAACAAAACAGATTTTACACCTCTGTTTTCCAGTTCAGAAATAAATTTGCTTAAATATAAAAAAGTATCAAGATCTTTTTTCTGAGAATATATGGCTGCCTTCATATTATATTTCGATAAATTTTTGTAAAAAACCCAAACGGTCTTTGAAAAGATCTGTTTTTTCGTCAGAGTAATATTTTTCTACAATTCTGTAATCATAACGGTCAAAAGTGGCATCAATAGAAGACAGATTTTCGTTACTTATTTTGATGGTAACGTGAATGACTTCATCAGACATGAAGCTTATAAAACCGCCGTAAAATTTAGAATTGCTGCTCTCTACGATATTTGCAATCTCTGTCATTGAATATTTTCTCGCCGGAGTTTCTATGGTAAGAATTGCGCCGGTTTCCGAAAACAGAGGGTATTTTGAAAAGGTCTGAAAAACATCGTCACAGCAAATGTACCCGAGATATTTTTCGTTTTTGTTGATCACAGGAATCACGTTGGCATTGAATGTATAAAACAGTCGGATGCTGTCCATAATATTATTGTCTTCCAAAATTGCAAAGCGCTCGATCTGGTGTTCCAGATTTTTCAAAGGTCCTTCATCTTCATAAAGGAAGTCTTTGGCAATGGCTCCGTAAAAATGGTGAGATTTTTTAATAAAAATATGCGTATATCCAAATGCTTCTAGGGTTTCTCTAGCCGATTCGATAGAGTCAGTCAGATGAAAACACGGAAAATCTTTTGAGATATAGTCCTTGATAAACATTGTGCTAATTTATAAAATTTTAAACGAAAACTTTCTCTAAAAGTTAAGTTATTTTTCAAAAAAGTAAAAAAACGGGGTCTAAAATTTGTTTGTAAAGAAAAAAAAAGTATCTTTGTCGCCTTTCATTTTTACTTTTTATTAGATTTATTTCAAACTGCACTGTCTTTCGAC
>NZ_JBFRGA010000018.1:0-23666 GCF_052115105.1 Chryseobacterium sp. 2TAF14 | reverse complement strand
TCCATGCACAAAGTCCGCTATCTAAATTTTCAGCAGTTGTTACAGGAAACAGTACCATTAATTTTTCTGATGAAAGTACGGGGAACCCAACTGCCTTAGCTTGGGAATTCTCAGGTGGAAATCCTTCCTCTTCCACAGCTGCAAATCCTAGTGTCTCTTATGCGGCTGCAGGGAATTACCTTGTGAAACTCACAGTAACCAATTCCTTTGGTTCTTCAACGATTTCGACTCCAATTTCAGTTTCAGAAGCAGGAATGATAGATCTTTGTACAGGAAGATATGACGATGGTACATTGATGACAAATGGAACATTAGATTCAGATTGGACGTACACAAATGGGAACGGTTCGTCGGGAACAGCCTCTTCTAGATATGATGCGAGCGGATGGTCATATCCACAGCTTATTACTTTTCCGGGTCCGAAAAGAAGTACTTTCATTACAAGTAACATAGGGGTTGGACTTTCTACTTATGTCAGTAAATCTTTTACTATCCCCGCAAATCTTAATGCTATATTCTCTTTAGAGACTTTAGCGTGGGACAGGCAAACTACATACTTGGTAAAAGAAAATACAGATGGAACTACAATGGAGACACTTATTTCTAACTCAAGCGCTACCCCCGCAATCTATACCACCCGAAATACAAATTTTGACGGTCCAATCAGTGAGGGGAATTACAGAATAAAAGTTGTTGTTGATAATCAAAGATCTACTCAACGAAATTCTGCAAGCGTTGCAGGATTTATTTCTTTAGGATTAATTGCTACCACTAATCCGGTTGTAGAATTCACATCTGATGCAGTTAATGCCTGTAAAGATGCCATGGTTGTATTTAGCACAACAGAAAATACAGGAAGTACCTATGATTGGACATTTACCGATGGAACAAATGTTATAACAGCAACAGGAGCTCATCCTTCAGTAGTTTTTGCTGTTGCGGGTTATTATGATGCAGAATTGAAAGTTACTCATTCAAATGGTCAAATTTCTATACTGCAGATAAGTGATTATATTCAAATAACGAATTGTATAACAACTGATTATACAAAATCTCCTAACAGCTATATTTTCGACCCCAGTCAAAATAACGCCGGTTTATATATCCCTGTAAAAAAAGCTTATGTAATGTGGTCTTCCAATGAATATCTAAGAGAAGGTGGAACAAACACACCTATTCCGAGCGGAACAAATACAGCAAGCTTATACTGGGAAGATGTTCCGGGTCTGATAAAATCTGTTGCTCTTGAGGGAATCGGTGAAAATGCAAAGATAAAAGTATTGGTAGACAAGAAAAAAGGTAAAGGAAATGCTGTTGTTTCATATAAAGTTAACGACCAGATTTACTGGAGTTGGCATGTTTGGGTTACGGATGATCCTACCCAAAATGGCTCCACTTTTTCTCAGCAATTTGAAACTGATATTAATAATCAGCCATTTCAGGTAAAATATTTAGACAGAAATTTGGGAGCTACTTCAAAAGAATTTTTAGGGAATGAATGGAACAAATCCGGCGGACTGATGTACCAATGGGGAAGAAAAGACCCGATTCCTACATTCGTATACAAAGATTATTCATTTTATGAAATTTATAATGAAAATGGTACGATAAGACATAAAGATACTCCAACAGTTCCTAATTCTACGAAGTTTATTGATAATACTGCACGACCTTATGACGAGATTGGCAAAAATATTAAATATTCAGTCCAAAATCCTCTTACTATACTTCACAATACAGATTCAGGAACATGGTTTTCAAAAGAACAATACCGCAACAGCACGACTGCATGGGATTTATGGGCGGATAATTACAGAGGCGGTATGAGTAATGCAAGCTCAAGCAATACGTCATTAAAGGCTGACAGTAAATCTTACGAGCTAAAATCTTCATTTGATCCTTGTCCAAACGGGTGGAGAGTTCCTTCTCATTATGGAAGAATAACAACTAATAATAATCATAGCCCTTTTGGAAGATATAATAGCGGAGTAAATGATGATACAAACGCTTCTAATAATGCTCTTACTCCAACCGCACAAAATACCGCTCTTCCAGGTGCTAAGGTTTATCCGGGATTAGGATATGATTTCAGAGAGAATTCAAATCGAAATCTGGGGGTAATCCCTGTTTCCGGTAATTATGAATATTATCCAAATGACGTCTCTCCTAATTCAGAGCCACACATAGAGTTTCAGGATGAAGCAGCAGACGGAGCAATTTGGGAAGCTACTTATGCTCAAGGAGGAACTCGAGCTTTCAAATATATATCTGAACCGACAAGCGGAACTCACGGTTCTCACAAAATATTTATTAATGAGCTACCGCAATCAAAAGATGGGAATGCAGTAAGATGCATGAAAGACCCTAATCTTTTCACCGTAGCAACAGCCAGTTATGGTGCAACAGATTTCCCTACAGAGTTTGTTCCTGAAACGGATCCTGTAAATTATTTTGAGGGTGAATTGAATTTACCCAACAGCTATATGATTGCCAATCATACTACAAGTCCGAAAACGATTAATATTCCGATTAAAAAAGCATTTTCAGTATTTGCTAAATATTTTCCGGAAGATTATGATGTAAATTTTGGTTCTGGTGCATTGTCTAATCTTAAAACCGCTGTTTTATGGACAGATAATAATCAGCTGATCAGCCAGCTAAGTTTTAATTCATCTTCAGCCAGCCGAAATTCTGAGCTGGTAGTAAATATTAATCCACAGCAATACGGAAATGCCGTTGTTATTTTGTACAATGGAAATTTAAGCAATCCGCAGATATTGTGGTCATGGCACATATGGGCTACGGATGAGGAAGTAAGCAATTACAGATATACTAATGATTCTACTTTGTCTGCTACTTATCATATTATAAATCCAACACCTAGTAGAAAACCTCCTCTTACGACTACTTTTATGGATAGAAATTTAGGTGCTGTTTCAGCAATGCCTACAGCTTTAAAAGATAATCCGAGCGATGCTGCTTTATTGAATAAAGCTAAGGAATCAGGAGGTCTACATTTTCAATGGGGAAGAAAAGATCCAATACCAAGTTTTATCAAGCCTGGTGGAAGTACATATTCAATTTACAAAGGAATAACAGAAATTACACCTTCCGCCGGTTTTTCTTTAGCTTATACAAATATCTCTTCAAGCAATTATCTTACTAACTATACAGAGAATTATAACAGTTACAGTACCGCTGCAGGAGTTTTGTCAGGCAATAAAAAATATATAAATGCAGAAAAAGTATTAAAATATTCTGTTAAAAATCCACTCACTTTTTTATATCATAATACGATACATAATCCTGCAGTTTATGACTGGATTTCTGATGAGAATGGTTTAGCTCCTGACAGATGGGGACATGCTGATAAAAAATCTCCATTCGATCCATGCCCGCAAGGTTGGAGGGTTCCGGATGTGATGGCTGTTATACAAGAAAATGGAAGCTCACCTTGGTACAATGGTAAAATAAATGGAAATACTCAACACAATCCACATTATATTGGTTCAAATTACGGTGGTGTACACATAGAGAGCGCAGGGATAATGTATGGTTGGATCCTAAATAATCCTAATTATAATATCGGAAACTTTCCAAATACCAGTTTTAGAGGAAATGGCAATACTAATACAATATATACAAATAAAGCATATACTGGCGTTTGGAGCTCGGGTGCTTCTCAGCACTTAGAAGGCAACTCAATTGGTATGAGAATTAAAACAGAATCAGGTGGTCATATGTTGGCTTCAGGAGATCAGGTATCTCCACAGACTGCTATGAATGTAAGATGTGCAAAAGACGAACCAAGATATTTAGGAATGACTCCTATTCCTCCAGATTCTTATATTACGCCTGAGACATCATCGGATAAAATGCTGAATAATATGGCAGCTTCAGTAGATAACCAGGAAAAAATATCTTTATATCCTAATCCTGTTACAGATATTCTCACCGTGAAGACATCTGAACCATTTAACTATATAATTTACGGTGTGGACGGGAAAAAAGTAATATCAGGTTCAGAAATAAAATCTGCCATAGATATTAGTGCACTTATTCAGGGTAACTATATTATTGATATAATTACTAAAAAGAGTTCGAAAAGCCTGAAATTTATTAAAAAATAAATTCATTTATTTTATCGCATTAATTAAAAACCACGCTTCTTCAAGGCGTGGTTTTTAATTAATACATTGAAGTTAAATCAGAGTTTTATTTGTTAACTCTAAAATATTTTATTATTAAACTTATAAAATGCTTTTTTAGAGATCATAGTTCAATTAAAATTACATCGTATATTTGTAAAAATCATTTTTTTTATGGAAAAACCACTTATTCTGGTAACAAATGACGACGGTATTACAGCTCCGGGTATCAGAAATCTTGTAGAATTTATGAATGAAATTGGGGAAGTAATTGTGGTTGCTCCCAACTCGCCACAAAGCGGAAAAGGTCATGCAATTACCATCAACTCCACTTTAAGCTATGAAGAAGTACATTTAGACGGTCCGCAAAGAGATTTTTCGTGCAGCGGAACGCCGGTAGACTGCGTTAAGATGGCTTTGGATAAAATACTTCCCAGAAGACCGGATGTTGTAGTTTCCGGAATTAATCACGGTGCAAACTCATCCATCAACGTTATTTATTCGGGCACAATGTCTGCAGCGGTGGAAGGTGGTGTAGAAGGATTGCCTTCGATTGGCTTTTCGCTTTTAGATTTCAGCTGGGAAGCAGATTTTACGCAGGCTAAAGAATATATCCAGGGTATCGTTACGAAAACTTTAGAAAATCCGATGCCTAAAGGTGTGGTACTAAATGTAAATATCCCTAAACTTTCGAAAGAAGAAATAAAAGGAGTGAAAATCTGCAAGCAGGCTCATGCAAAATGGGAAGAAAGTTTCGATGAAAGAATCAATCCGCACGGAAAGAAATATTATTGGTTAACAGGTTATTTCAACAATATGGATGAATCTGAAGATGCTGATGAAACTGCTTTGGCAAACGGATATATTTCAATTGTTCCGGTAAAATTTGATTTAACCGCTTACGAGTATATGAATACTTTGAGTGAGGTTATGAAGTTTGATTAAATTTTTCTCCCACTGATTTCACAGATTTTCACAGATTATTGCGTGTAAAAAAATCTGTTGGAGTCTGTGAATTGATGTAAAAATTTAGTCTGACTAATTATTTTGCCACGAATACACAAATATTATTAAAAATAAAATTCGTGCATTCGTGGCAATTTTATTCTCAATCATCCGTGAAAATCTGTGAAATCTGAGGGAAATTTAATTAAAACAAAACCTTATCCTCCTTTCTCAATTCTTCCAAATATTTAATTTTATCATCACGATAAAAAAGATTCATCGTTTCAAACGGAATAAGCTTTAAATCTTTATTCACAATATGAACACAGGATTTTTTCACAGCACGAACATCAAAATCGTGTGCATCCATAAAATTCATAATGATGATCCTAAACAAATTATCATAGTCCAAATTAGGAGCGGAAACTTCAGGAAGACAACACAATAACTGGTTTACTTTAGGCTGAACTTTATCCACAGAAATTCCCGTACTGAAAATATCTAAAAGCTGCATTTGTAATCCTGTGTCTTGCTCGTAGACGATTGTATTTCTGGTTTCATTATTCAGCAAATCGGCAGGATTGATGTATCTCGTCAAAGGAATTGTTTCGCCTTCTAATTTCAAAATATAACCCATCGCCAGAGCATCCGGATTACACGGAACAGGAATGATGTCGTCGCCATTCAACAGCGGA
The DNA here is from genome assembly GCF_052115105.1 of Chryseobacterium sp. 2TAF14. Lineage (NCBI taxonomy): Bacteria > Pseudomonadati > Bacteroidota > Flavobacteriia > Flavobacteriales > Weeksellaceae > Chryseobacterium > Chryseobacterium sp. 2TAF14. Next base: position 17,878 of record NZ_JBFRGA010000018.1, on the reverse strand, counting down.
AACTGGTTTAAAATTTCCTGTCTTACTTCCGTCAAGGTAATTTTTTCGTGTGCAGAATCGTCCCGGTTTCTTCCCGCAATTTCTACAGGCTGGAAGGTAATTCCGCGGACGCATTTTTGTTTTAAAGCAAAATCAATTATTTTACCTATCTCATCAATATTTTTATCTTTCTGAAGAACAATAACCAGCGTTGTAGAAAGGTTTAAAGCATTCAATTTCTCCAAAGCTTTCATTCTTACATCCGTCAAATCTTTTCCTCTGAAATCTTCTAAAACTTCAGGTTTAAAAGAATCAAACTGCAGATAAATTTCAAATTCAGGAGCATAAGTAGCCAATTTTTCTGCAAAACCAGGGTCATTGGCAATTCTAACACCATTTGTGTTGAGCATTAAATGTTTGATGGGTTTCGACTTGGCAATATCCATGATTTTGAAAAACTCAGGATGAATCGTAGGTTCACCCCCACTGATCTGTACAACATCCGGTTCGCCTTCATTTTTTACGATTACATCAAACATGGCTTCAATTTCTTCCAAACTTCTGTGGCTTCCGTAGTGCGGAGAAGACATTGCATAACAAGTCGGACACGTCAGATTACAGCGATCTGTAACTTCCACGATCGAAAGGCAGCTATGTTGCTCATGATCAACACACAAACCGCAATCGTAAGGACAGCCATATTCTACTTCGGTTCCGAAATGTAAAGGCATTTCAGAAGCTTTATTGTAATTTCTGATGTTCTTGTAATAATGAACATCGGAAGCAATTTTAGTCTTAAAAAATCCGTGATCAGGACATCTTTTCGTCATAAAAACAGATTCGTCTTCGATGATAATCTTGGCTCCTACCCTTTTCAGGCATTCCGGACAAAGGCTGATCGTATAATCGTAATAAGTATAATTTCTTATCGGCATAGTTTATTTTTACATTCCACCACAAACAAAACCACTGATTAATCCGCCAATCAACATAGAAATCAAAACCGTTCTCCAAAATTGTCCGGTAGTAAATTTCTTTGTGTTATCCCATTCGTAAATCACTTTTGCAATCGCAGCAACCACTAACGAAACAACGAAAACTACGATGAGAATAATTCCGATAATCATCACCACGATCCCTCCTAAATCCATATTACCTTCCAGAAGCGTCAGAGTTTTCATTTTGTAATTTTTTTTGAGTTTTTAATTTTATAAATGTAATAAATAATTACACAAATACATACCAATTGTATGGTTCCCAAATTTCCAATAATATCAATTTTAGGTTTAATAAAATCTAATAAAAATCTGAAGCTAAAGTAACTTAACATAAACAGCTGAAAAATAGATCCTGAAGGATATTTATTTTTTTTCTGAATTATTTTTAAAACAATCCACAAAACAATAAGAAAAGCAATTTCGTACAGCGCAACAGGATGCCTTAAATACTGATCGCCAAGATGCATTCCGAAAATAGAATCTGTCGGTAATCCGTAAGTTTCCTCGTGTATTCCTGTAAGAAAACAGCCAATTCTTCCGATGATCATTGCTAAAATTAAAGGATAAACAATGAGATCTCCGGTACTTTCTTTATGCCCGACTATTTTTTTTGCCCACTCTACGCCGATGAGCCCGAAAGCCAAACCTCCGATAATTGTATTATTCGTCCAGAGTCTTTTAAAATTGAAATTTTCAAACAGCGTGTAAGGATTTTCAAGATTTCCAATGAGTTTAGAACCAATCAAAGCTCCGGCTGTAGCTCCGATTAAAACTGCCGCAGAAGTGTTGAACGACAGTTTTTCTTTTGATTTTCGCTTTAAATAAAAATAATACCGCATCCCGATAAAAATCCCGACGGTTTCAAAAACAGGATGTGCCAAAATCGTTTTACCGAAAATCTGAAAGGTTACAGGAAAATCCATAAAACCAAAAATAGGATATTTCAATTGATGTTGAGACAATTTTTGCGAATTATTTCTCCCACAGATTTCACGGATTTGCACAGATGATTGCGTTAAAAAAAACTTATTCTAATTATCTCAAAATAGTTTTCTTTGTAATTGTTTGAATAATACTACTATTTTTCAATATTTACATAGCATAATTAGCTGTTAAATATGCTGTATTTTGCCACGAATGCACAAATATTTATTTAAAAAGTTATGGTAAATAATTCGTGTATTCGTGGTAATTTAATTTTCAATCATCCGTGAAAATCCGTGAAATCTGCGGGAGACGAATTTTGTCACATTACTCATAAATATTTTATAAAAACAATTGTTTTCGAGAATTCTAAAAATCTTTTCCTTAATTTTAATTAAAATAATTTTCCAAATTATGCGAATAGAATATGATATAAAACTGGGATTTAAAGACGTAATGTTCAGACCAAAACGTTCTACTTTGAAATCCCGTTCTGAAGTTAATCTTGAAAGAGAATTCACCTTTAGACATACCAAAAAAAAATGGAAGGGAACGCCGATTATTGCAGCCAATATGGATACCGTCGGAACTTTCGAAATGGCGGTTGAGCTTGCAAAAGATAAAATCATAACAGCCGTTCACAAACATTATACTCCGGAAGAATGGAGCAATTTTTTAAATAATCAGCCCGAAGAAATTCATCAGTATATTGCATTAAGCACTGGAACAGGAAAAGCAGATGAAGAAAAAATAAAAACCATCCTCGAAAAGCACCCAAAAATCGAGTTTCTCTGCATTGATGTTGCCAATGGTTATTCTGAGCATTTTGTTGAGTTTGTGAAGAAAGCAAGAGCCAATTTCCCTGACAAAATTATTATGGCAGGAAATGTCGTAACCGGAGAAATGGTGGAAGAGCTGCTTTTAGTCGGTGCAGATATTATCAAAGTAGGAATCGGACCGGGCTCGGTTTGTACAACAAGGGTAAAAACGGGAGTTGGATATCCTCAACTTTCAGCAATTATTGAATGTGCCGATGCAGCGCATGGTTTGAAAGGTCATATTATTGCAGACGGAGGCTGTAAAGTTCCCGGAGATGTTGCCAAAGCTTTTGGCGGCGGAGCAGATTTTGTAATGCTTGGCGGAATGTTTGCCGGTCATGACGAAAGTGGCGGTGATTTAGTGGAAGAAAATGGCAAAAAATTTAAGCTATTTTATGGAATGAGTTCTAAAACAGCTATGGATAAACATTCCGGAGGTGTTGCGGAATACCGAGCTTCGGAAGGAAAAACGGTGAAGGTTTCTTACAAAGGTTCGGTTTCAGAAACAGTGAAAGATATTTTGGGTGGTGTGAGATCAACCTGTACTTATGTGGGAGCTTCCACGCTAAAAGAATTATCTAAAAGAACGACTTTTATACGGGTTCAGGAGCAGGAAAATCAGGTTTTTAATGATTAAAATAAAAATCCCTTTCATAAATTTTACGAAAGGGATTATATTTAAATTTAAATATTTTCTTAAGTTAACATTCCTCCGTCAACGTTTAAAACCTGACCGGAAATATAAGAAGACATCTCGCTTCCTAAGAATACGCAAGCATTTGCCACATCTTCAGGCTGTCCTCCTCTTTTCAAAGGAATTCCGTCTCTCCATCCCTGAACTGTTTTTTCGTCTAAAGCAGCAGTCATTTCAGTTTCAATAAATCCCGGAGCAATCGCATTGCAACGGATGTTTCTTGAACCTAATTCCAAAGCGATAGATTTTGTAAACCCGATAACTCCTGCTTTAGAAGCAGCATAATTTGCCTGTCCTGCGTTACCTTTTACTCCTACTACAGAAGTCATATTGATAATAGAGCCAGATTTTGCCTTCATCATTGGTTTAATTACCGCTTTTGTAAGGTTGAATACAGAATCTAAGTTTACTTTGATAATCGTATCCCAATCGTCTTTAGACATTCTCATCAACAAATTATCTTTAGTAATCCCTGCATTGTTTACCAAAATATCGATTTTACCAAACTCTGTCATTACATCATCCACCAATTTCTGTGCAGCTTCGAAATCTGATGCATCAGACTGATAACCTTTAATCTGAGTTACAGAACTTAAAGCAGTTTCTAATTCTTTCGCTTTTTCTACAGAACCGGCATATGTAAATGCTACTTTTGCACCCTGCTGCGCAAAAATTTCGGCAATCCCTTTCCCGATTCCTCGTGTAGCTCCGGTAATTAGCGCTACTTTTCCTTCTAATAGTTTCATATAATGATTATTTTATTTTTAAAAATCCAAACAATTTGAGTGATACAATTATTCAGTTTGCAAATATATATATTTTGTTTTTGCGAGGTTTAATTCACCAATTAATCCGCAATTATATTCTAAAATACCGCCTTTTCTTCCGAGGTAGTAAAATCAAGCACCTCAGATTCTTTATCTTTTGTGAGGGTAAGCTTTTTGTTGTCTGCAGAATATTTATCATAAATAACTTCTGTAAGAGGCTCATTTTTAAGGTTGGTAACGCCAAATTTATCTCCTTTCTGCACCACAACTTCATCTCCTGAAAGAAAGCTTACAATATCATCGTAGATAAAAGGAACAATCTCATTTCCTTCCTCATCAAGCATTCCGTAAAGGTTTTCTTTATTTTTGCCGATTATTGCAGGATAAAACTGAAACGGTTTTATGGAAACAATATTCTTTATGGGCGTGTAAGATTTGTCTTTTGGTGAAAATTTATAATAAACTTTATCTTTTTTAACAATGATGTTATTAAAAAAGATTTTCTCGATCTGAAATCCTTCGTCCAAAACATTTTCAAAATTCTCATCTAAAAGTTTTTCCTCGTCATCCTTGCTTACAAAAACATAATTTTCGCCTTTTATTTTAAAGCCTTCCACAACGTCATATTCTTTAGGCAAAATAATGTCGCCATTCATTTTAATAACAGCAATTTTAGGATTTTTATTGTCTTTGAGTGTTTTAAAAATGCCGTTAAACAAATGATTCACGTAATGATATTCTGTAGGGAAAACTTTTCTTTCCGTTTTAGAAAAAACACTTACTTTATTGTCTTTGATAAGGTAAATATAAYTGCGCCCTACAAAAGCCTGATCGTATATATTTTCTGCTAAAACCTGCTCATTTTCATCTACGATTCCGTATTTATTTTTAGCAATATTTTTAGTGATCAGAAAAGGAAAACCATTAATATCCTCGATATAATGATCTGAAAACCGGCTCACCGTTTTACCGTCGATATCGATCACTTCACCGGTTTTTATTCCGGTATTTACATAAACTTTTCCTTTGTAAAATTTAAGGTTTTCCTTGAACTCTCTGTCAGAAACCTGTTGACCGTCAAAATTATAAATAAACCAGAGCTTATCTTTTTTAATAAAAAATCTGCTGTCGTTTGCAAATTCTATTTTATCCTGAAACGGAATAATCTGTTTACCATTATAGTCGTAAACACCGTCTTTCCCGTCTTTTGAAACAATCAGACGATCTCTGTTTTCCCAGGTTCTGTATTTAAATTTATCTAACGGGATCAGCTGATCTCCGTTTGCGTTTATTAAAGCCGTTTTTCCCGCCGATTCACCTTCTTTTGCCTTCAGAATAAACCTGTTTTTTGATAAGCGGAGAATTTCACTTTTATAAGGATAATTAAAAGAAATTGTTCCCAGAGAATCTATGATAGAAGAATTTTCTGCATCAGAACCGGTAACGATTCCGTAGCCATTGGTGTAAGAGCGTACTTCTTTCCCGATTTTTTTAGATAATAATATCTCTTTGTACTGATTGGTCTGTGCTGAAAAAATACCCGAAATCAGGATGAAAATTATTTTTTTCAATGAAATTACTTTAAAGAATTATTAACGATTAAAACAATTTCACCTTTTAAAGTTTTACTTTTAGAGAATTCAATTAACTCATTGATTGTTCCTCGTTTAGTTTCTTCAAATTTTTTTGAGATTTCACGGCTTAAACTTGCTTTTGTCTCTTCACCGAAAAATTCTTTTATCTGTTCCAAAGTTGTATTTATTTTATGCGGACTTTCGTATAAAACGATTGTTTTTTTCTCTTCTGCAAGCTGCTTCAGCTTGGTTTGTCTGCCTTTTTTCTGAGGTAAAAAACCTGCAAAAAGAAATTCGTTATTCGGCAAACCGGAAACCACCAAAGCCGGAATTAAAGCCGTTGCGCCGGGAAGACAAATCATTTCAATATCGTGATCTGATCCCGCTTTTGCCAGTAAATAACCCGGATCTGAAATTCCCGGAGTTCCTGCATCGGTAATAATGGCAATATTTTGTCCGTTTTTAAGGTCTGCAATCACTTTTTCTGTCGCCTGATGCTCGTTGTGAAGATGATAAGATTTCAAAGGTTTTGAAATTTCAAAATGCTTCAGTAGAATTCCCGAAGTTCGGGTATCTTCACACAAAATATAGTCTGCTTCCTTCAGCGTATTGATCGCTCTGAAAGTCATGTCTTCAAGGTTTCCGACCGGTGTCGGAACAAAATATAAAATACCGCTCATTAATTTAAATATTTGAATCCAAATAACCCTTTATCATAAACAACATTTATTGTATCACCATGTTTTATTTGATTCAAAGGCTGTGCTTTGTTTATTTTCCTTTTTTCATTTAGTCGAGTAAAAAATTTTCTGTCTGAAATATATTCTTTACTATTTTTTGTTCGAATTGAAATCTGATTTTCATAATTAAATATCACATATTCAACCTTTTCCTTTTCCACAGATTTTATCTGATTGATATACAACGCATTAATTGTAATAAAATTAACAAGGAAAGAATATCCTAAAAATAATAAAAAGAGAAAAGCAAGTATCAATCCGCCAATTTCCTCAGCATTTTTTTTGATTTTAATAAAGACAAAAAGAAAAAGAATAACGTATATAAAAAGATAAATTTTCCATGAATAATTATCTTCAAAATATTTTACATCACTTTGCAGATATTTTGTTTTAACAAAAGGCTTTTCAAGAAAAATATAAATAGATAAAACCGCAATACAAATAATGTAAAATATAAGTTTATCAGATTTTATTTTTTTTCCAAAAACATTAATGTTTCTGCTCATTGAGATTCTATAAAAATTTATTTTCTACCAATACCCAAAGTCTTTGAGCATATTCATCTACTTTTTCCCAGTTTTTATCGTAATACAGCTCACTCAGAAATTCTTTTGCTTCGTCTAAATTTTTGCATCTGTTAAGCTCAGAAATGGCATCATTCAGATCGGTCTGACTTCCGTTGAAAAGTACCTTTGTAAAAGCAAGCCTGTCATTCAGATCAAGCCTGAACTCGGGTCTTGGCTTTTTGGCTTCCATAAAATCTGTAGGAATATTTGTTTTAATTAAACTTCCCGTATCTTCTTTTACCACCGGAATTTCTACTTTTTCATGCGGAGTTTCTCTTTCCAGAGGATCATCATCAAACAAAGTCTGAATTGTTTTCAAACCTCGTATGTTGGCAAGCTTTATTTTCTTTTCCTGGCGATACGCTTCAATATTTTCAAAACTTTCGTCAGATTTCGGAACTTCCTGCGTTATTTCAGGTTGTGATTTATCAATATCAACAATTTTTCCGCGGTTAGAATCTTCTGTTTTCAGTTCAATTTCCTCTTCCGGAGCCTCAGAATCTTTTTTAATTTCATTTAAAATAGATTCTACATTTGAGCTTTCTGAAATAATCTCATCATTTTCATGATTAAAGGTTGAAACATATTCATTTTCCGTTTCTTCAATCAAAATTTCATTTTCCTGATGTTCCGTTTCAAAAATATCCGGAATAATATGGGTTTCTGCGGATGTTTTTTCAGAATTAACATTCTCTTCGTCAGTAATTTCATTTAACTGATCATTGAAAACAATTTCTTCTTCTGTAACTTTTCCGTTAAAAATTTCATCACTAAAATCGTCATCATTTTCAGGCTCAGAATCTTCTAAAATTCTTTCCTCATCTACAAAACTCAAAACACGGTCAGTATTTTCTGGTTCTTCATCAATTTCATTCAACTGTTTGTTGAAAACTGCTTCCTCTTCAAGTTCAAGGTGATCTGAAATTTCGTCTGAAACAAAATTTTCGTTCGCTTCAGGCTGGTTTTCTTCGGCAAGATTTACGATACTCTCATGAAAATCGCTTTCAATAATTTCATTCAGCTGATTATTAAAAATGGCTTCTTCTTCCTCAACTTCAGTTTCAGTTTCAGAAAAAGATTCATTGCCAATTTCGTTCAGTTCGTTATTAAAAATAGCTTCTTCTTCGGTAACCAAATAGTTTGAAACCAAAGATTCTTCTTTTTTATGATCGTTAAAATTTGAATTTTGCTGTTTGTAATCGCCCAGATTCTTATCCAGCAATTTCAAAAAAGCAATTTTTTCTGCAAGATCATTCAGAAGATCCTGTTTCGAAATCAGTTCGTCAACATTATTTATTTTGCCCAAAATATCAATGATACTCGTGGATTCAAAAAAAATCTTATCCTTTAAATCTTGAATGTTCTGCATCGTAGATTCTTATTAAAATTGCTTACTTTTGATGTTAAAATATTACGGCTAATTTAACAAATGTTTTTAGAAAATACAATTAATCATTCCAAACAGAGCGGTTGGATGGAAGTTATTTGTGGCTCAATGTTTTCCGGAAAAACCGAAGAGTTGATCCGAAGACTCAGAAGGGCAGAAATGGCGGGGCAGAATGTGGAAATTTTTAAACCTAAAATTGATGTGCGATATTCTGATGAAGACGTGGTATCGCACAACCAAAACAAGATTCGCAGTACTGCGGTAGAAAATCCTGATGAAATTATTCTGTTGGGATCAAATTGTGATGTGGTGGGAATTGATGAAGCACAGTTTTTTGATGAAAGTATTGTAGCTGTTGCCAATCAGCTTGCCAACAGCGGAATCCGTGTGGTAATTGCAGGTTTGGACATGGATTTTCTTGGGCGCCCTTTCGGACCGATGCCTTATCTTATGGCAACTGCAGAATACGTTACAAAGGTACACGCCATTTGCAGGAGAACAGGAAATTTAGCCAATTATTCGATGAGAACTTCTGAAGGAAAAAATCTGGTAGAACTCGGAGAAACAGAATCTTACGATGCAGTAAGCAGAAGAGTTTTTGTGGATGAAGTTTTAAATAAAAAAGAAGTTTAATATCATATTTATTTTTAATTTTGTTTAAAATTTAATAGTAAAAACTATCAAAAAATGATATTAGAAATTAAAAATTATATAAAAATAAGTAATTCTATTGATGAGATTCTGAAAAACTCGCCTTTCAAAATAAAATATATTATTGAAAAGACAGGGATTTCTGAACCTACATTTTTTAGGAAAATGAAAGAGAAAAAATTTCTCCCAGAAGAATTGCTGAAAATTGCTGAGATCATTGAGCCGGAAAGTTCTTTTTTAGAATCTTTAAAGGAAGCAGAAAAAGAGCTGGATGAAGGTAGATATTTTTCTCACAGCGATGTAATGAGAATTTCTGAAGAACGTTTTTTGAAGAAATATGGAAATAAGATGGTCTAATTTTGCTCTTCAAGATCTTGAGCAAATTGAAGATTATATTGGAAATCGTTTTACGTACAGAGAATATCAGAAATTTATGGAGATTCTTAACCGTAAAATTGAATTGATTTTAGATAGAAAAGTAATTTTTCAAAAATTAGATCAATCATCTGATTACCATAAACTTATGATCACAGAGCAGACTACGCTTATTTACAAACTAGAATCTGAATATCTCAAAATATTATGCTTATACAACAATTATCAGAACGAAGACAAAAAATTTGTGATTGATGATCTTTAAAATGAAATGAATTATACAGTAAAACAAATCGCAGACATCACCAATGCAAAAATCATTGGCAATAAAAATATAATCATCAAAAACATTGCTTTTGACAGCAGGATTATTTATTCTACAAAAAACACAGCTTTTATTGCGATTAATACTTCTAAAAATTCTGGTGAAAAATTTATTGAATCTGCTATTGACAGAGGAATTAACATCATTATTTCTGAGCATCATCATCCACATTTTGAAAATATAACCTGGATTATTGTTGAGAATTCTGTAAAATTTCTCCAGAAATTAGCACAATATCATTTTAAAAATTCGCCTATACAATCTGTCGGAATTACAGGCAGCAACGGAAAAACTATTTTAAAAGAATGGTTGTATCAATGTCTTTGGAACGAGTTTCCGACTGTGAAAAGTCCTAAAAGTTTCAATTCACAGATTGGTTTGCCACTTTCTTTGCTTCAGATAAATGATTCTCACAAGCTGGGAATTTTTGAAGTCGGCATTTCAAAGCCCGATGAAATGGAAAAACTGGAAAATATTTTCCAGCCAAAAATTGGTTTGCTTACCCATATCGGAACTGCGCATCTTGCCAATTTCAAATCTGAAGAAGACCTGATCGATGAAAAAATAAAACTTTTCAAAAATTCTGAAGTAATCATTTATAACAGCGATAATTCACTGGTTTATAAAAAGATAAATGAAATTTATTCAAGTAAAAAATTAATTTCTTACGGTCTTACAAATTCAAGCCAGGTTTATTTCAAAAATAATATTTCAAGAGACGAGCAGTTTGTCRTGCAATATTTTGACGAAGAAATATCTTTCCCTGTTCATCAAAGAGACGAAGCTACTTTAACAAATGTTTTGGCGCTTATAACTGTACTGAAGGAGTTAGGAGTTGAAAATCACAAGATCATCGAAAAAATCAATGCTTTAAAGGCTGTAGAAATGAGATTGGAAGCAATTGAAGGAACTAAAAGCAATATTATCATTAATGATTCTTTTAACCTTGACCTGGATTCCCTTAAAACCGCTCTTCAGTTTTTGAATGAATATAAAAAGCCCAAGAAATCTTTGGTTTTAACTGATATAGTCGGCGTTAATTCCAATTCAAAAGATCTGTATGAAGAAGTTTCTGAACTGGTTAACGAACAAAAATTTGATACGGTTTTCTTAATCGGTGACGAAATATCAAAATTTAGTGATTTATTTAAATCTAAAATCTATACTTTCATTAATACTCAGGAATTAATTGAAAGTAAACATCTTACAGAATTAGAAAATCAAATCATTTTACTTAAAGGCGCAAGAAAATTTGAAATAGAAAAAGTAAAAGACCTGCTTGAGCTCAGAAAACATGATACGGTTTTAGAGATCAATTTAAATGCACTTCTGCACAATATTAATTATCATAAATCTTTACTAAAACCATCAACAAAAATGATGGCAATGGTAAAGGCAAATGCTTACGGATTAGGAAGTTATGAAATTTCCGAATTTCTGCAGCATCATCATATCGATTATCTTGGAGTTGCCTTTGTTGATGAAGGTGTCGAGCTTAGGAAAAAAGGGATTACCGTTCCTATTGTTGTAATGAATCCTGAACAGCACAGTTATGAAACAGTGATTCAATACAACTTAGAACCCGAAATTTATAGTTTCCGAGTTTTGGAATTGTTTTATGAAGCTGTTCAAAAATCCGGGTATGATAAGAAATACCCTGTTCATATTAAGCTGGAAACAGGAATGCATCGTCTTGGCTTCAAAGATTTTGAATTAGATCAATTGGGTAAAACTTTAAATACAATGAATGTAAAAGTTCAGAGTATTTTCAGCCATCTTTCGTCTTCAGATCTACCGGATGAAAGAGAATTTACTTTAAACCAGCTGGAAATATTTGAAAAAAATTCAAATTATTTGATAGAAAGATTGGGCTACACTCCTATTCGACATATCCTTAATTCTTCAGGAATTACAAGTTACACAGCTCAGCAGTATGACATGGTGAGAATCGGAATCGGAATGCTGGGAGAATCACCAAATAGTGATATACAAAAACAATTGCATTCTGTGGTAAGCTTTAAAACAGTTATTTCGCAGATTACTTTAGTAGAAAGTGGTGAATCAGTAGGTTACAGCAGAAGATTTAAACCCCACAAATCTACAAAAATAGCCACAATTCCTGTTGGTTACGCAGATGGAATCCCGAGATTAATAGGAAATCAAATCGGAAATGTGGGGGTGAATAAAACTTTAGCACCAATTGTAGGAAGCATTTGTATGGATATGATGATGATCAACATCGATCATATTCCTAATGTAAAAGAAGGCGATACTGTAACTGTTTTCAATGCAAAACCCAGCCTTAAAGAATTTGCAGAATACTGCAAAACAATAACTTATGAAGTATTAACTTCCATTTCACCTCGTGTAAAACGGATTTATGTAAAAGATTAATTATGAGAAAACTCCTCACTTTTCTGTTCTTATTTCTGCTGCTTCAGATACAGTCTCAGGTAAAGAAAGATTTGGTGATTCCCAAGAATCCCAGAATCGGTCTTTCGCTTGCAGGAGGCGGAGCTAAAGGTTTTTCCCATGTAGGAGTTCTTAAAGTTCTAGATTCTTTGGGCGTAAAAGTAGATTATATCTCCGGTACAAGCATGGGAGCGATTGTAGGAGGTCTTTACGCAGCAGGATATTCTGGTAAAGAAATTGAAAAAATTGTGATGGATACCGATTTCTACTCATTGATCAGAGATCCGAAATCAAGAAAAGAAAGTTCATTTTTCAATAAATCTGTCGACAAATATCTTTTCTCCATTCCTCTTAAAAATGGAAAGTTTAACCTCCCTTCTTCCATCAGTTCCGGGCAGAAGAATGTTTATCTTTTAAAAGAATTATTTAAAAACGTTTCCAACATCAATGATTTTTCAAAACTGCCAATTCCGTTTATGTGCGTTGCCACCAATCTTGAAAGCGGGAATATGAAGATTTTTGAAAGCGGAGATCTGGTACAGTCTATTATGGCAAGTTCTGCATTTCCTTCATTAATGGATCCCGTGAAAATTGGCGACAGTATTTACATTGATGGTGCAATGACGGTAAATTATCCTTCAAAACCTTTAAAGGATAAAGGAATTGATATTGTAATCGGAGTAGATCTAAATCAGGATTTATCTAAAAGAGAAGATCTGAATAACATAATCTCTATTCTTAACCAGGTTATCGATTTCGGTATTCAAAAAGATACAAGAAGACAATATCGACATACCGATATTAACATCAAACCCAATCTTACCGGAATGACCGCTACAAGCTATGATGACAAGAAAAAAATTCTTGACAGCGGTTATGTAGAAGGCTTAAAATATGCAGCAATTTTAGACCAATTGCCGAAACGTGAATTTGACCGCGTTAGACAGGCCGTAAATCCAATATATTCTAATGTCTATAAGATTGACAGCATTTCGATCGATGGCGGCAGAATTTACGGTAAAAACTACGTTCTCGGAAAGATGGGGCTCCGTCTTCCGTCTTTACAAACATATGGAAGCATTAATAAAGGTTTAGATAAACTTGTTGCAACCAACAATTACCGTTTTATCAATTACGATATTGTTACCGAGAACAACATTAATTATCTTAAATTATATGTAACCGAAGACGAAGCCAGACATTTTCTGAAAGTGGGACTTCACTATGATGAAATTTTCAAAACGGGTCTTCTATTAAATTATTCGGCAAAAAGGCTTTTATTTAAAAATTCAAACCTTTCCTTAGATGTAATTGTAGGTGATAAGCCGAGATATTATTTAAACTATTTCATAGACAACGGTTATATTCCGGGATTTGGCATCTATTCTTCAGGGATGAGTTTCGATTTGAAGAATAATTCAAATATTAATGTTGATAAATGGGAATGGCTGCGTAACGAAGCGTATATACAGTCTGTCTGGAAAAATAAATTTGCAATCGGATCCGGAATCAGTCATGATTACTTTGAAGCCGAAATGAACGGTTTAAATAAGCGTTATAACCGATTCTTAAATCCATATGTATTTCTGAAAAGCGATACTCAAAACGATAGAGATTTTCCTACAAAAGGCGTTTATCTGAATGCAGAAGGAAAAGTTATAGATTTATTGAAATCTGAAGTTGAGAAACGACTGATTCAGGTGAAAGCTGATGTGAGAGTAAATCTTCCCATAACAAAAAAGTTGAGCTATCATCTTAATCTTTATGGCGGAATTACCATCGGAGATAATTTACCCGAATATTATCAATATAGACTTGGAGGAATATTTGAGCAGAATATTGTCAACTTCAAAAACTTTTCGGGCTTTTACTTTGCCCAGCTCAATACCAACAATGTAGTTTTGGTTTCAAATGATCTTCAGTTTAAATTTTATAAAAACTTGTTTTTAAGTGGAAATTTCTCTTTTGCCAATCTTTCAGATGATATAAGTTTTGAAGATGCCGTGAAAGTAAATTACAGCTCAGTAGGAGCTACTTTAGGCTACAAATCTCCTTTCGGACAAATAAAACTGAATTTCAGTCACTCATTAAAAAATAATCAAAAAGGAATATTCAGTGTGATTTTAGGACACTGGTTTTAAAAAAATGATACAATTCTTTTATGAAAATTTACCGGAATCGGTAAATACAGAATACACAACCTGGCTCGAAGATCTTATTCTTTCGGAAGGTAAAAAACTTGGTGAAATCAATTATATATTTTGTGACGACGAATATTTATTGAAAGTAAATCAGGATTATCTGCAACATGATTACTATACAGATATTATTACTTTTGACTATGTAAAAGGAAAAACAATAAGCGGAGAGATTTTCGTATCTTTGCAGCGCATTTCAGACAACGCTTCTACCCTATCCAAAAATTATGAAGAAGAGCTCAGAAGAGTTTTGGCTCATGGTATTCTTCATCTTTGCGGATACAAAGATAAAACGGAAGCAGAAGAACAGTTAATGCGAAGCAAAGAAGACCAATATTTAGAAATATTTCAAAATAAATTAAGTAGGTTTTAGATATTAAACAATTTCTAATCTCTTAATTTAAATGTCTAAATATTATTTCAAAAGCGCTTTAAAGGCGATTATAGCTTATAAATTTAGATAATGTTTCACGTGAAACATTTTAGTAAAAGAATAGAATTTAAGGCTTAAAACAAGCAATAAAATATGATTTTAGAAATATATGATGTAATTGTAGTAGGTGCAGGTCACGCAGGCTGTGAAGCCGCAGCTGCTGCAGCCAATTTAGGTTCAAAAACTTTATTGGTTACTATGAATATGCAGACCATTGGACAAATGAGCTGTAACCCTGCAATGGGCGGAATTGCAAAAGGACAGATCGTACGAGAAATCGATGCGATGGGCGGTTATTCAGGGATTATTGCAGATAAATCTGCGATTCAATTCAAGATGCTTAACCTTTCAAAAGGTCCTGCAATGTGGTCTCCAAGAACACAGAATGACAGAATGCTTTTTGCGGAAGAATGGCGTTTAGCATTAGAAAATACCCCAAATCTTGATTTTTTTCAGGATATGGTAAAAAGCTTAATTATAGAAAATAATAAGGTAGCAGGGGTTGTAACCTCATTAGGAATCGAAATAAGATCAAAGTCTGTAGTTTTAACTAATGGTACATTTCTTAATGGTTTAATCCACGTTGGAGATAAACAATTAGGAGGTGGAAGAATGGGCGAACCAAGAGCCTTTGGTATCACAGAACAACTATCGTCTTTAGGTTTTGAAGCAGGAAGAATGAAGACTGGTACTCCACCCAGAGTAGACGGTAGAAGCCTTGATTACTCTAAAATGGAAGAACAAAGAGGAGATGAAAAACCTCAGAAATTCAGTTATTTAGACACGCCTAAATTAACCAAACAATTAAGCTGCCACATTGTTTATACCAATGAGACCGTACACGATATTTTACGTGAAGGATTCGACAGAAGTCCTATGTTTAATGGTACAATTCAAAGTTTAGGACCAAGATATTGTCCAAGTATTGAAGACAAAATAAATCGTTTTGCTGAAAGAACAAGACATCAGCTATTCGTAGAACCTGAAGGCTGGAAGACTGTAGAAATTTATGTAAATGGTTTCAGTTCTTCTCTTCCTGAAGACATTCAGATAAAAGCAATGAAACAGATTCCGGGATTTGAAAATGTAAAAGTTTTCAGACCTGGTTACGCTATTGAATACGACTACTTCCCTCCTACTCAATTAAAGCATACTTTAGAAACTAAATTGGTTGATAACTTATATTTTGCAGGGCAAATCAACGGTACAACCGGATATGAAGAAGCGGCCGGACAAGGCTTAATGGCAGGTATTAATGCCCATAATAAAGTTCATGAAAAAGATGAATTTATTCTAAACAGAGATGAAGCTTATATCGGTGTTTTAATTGATGATTTAATCACGAAAGGCACTGAAGAACCTTACAGAATGTTTACTTCAAGAGCAGAATACAGGCTACTTTTAAGACAGGATAATGCAGATATCAGATTGACTGAAAAAGCTCATCAATTAGGTTTGGCAAAAGACGAAAGATTAAAAAGAGTTGAAGAGAAAATAGCTAAAAGTCAGGAACTTGAGGCATTTTTACGAGAAACTTCTTTAAAGCCGGGAATCATTAATCCTATTTTGGAAAGCATTGAAAGTAATCCTGTAGACCAAGCTTACAGAGCATCACAATTTCTTACAAGACCTAATATTACCTTGGAAAAACTTGAAGAAATTGACGCCATAAAAGAAGTTTCTTCAAATTATGATGATGAAGTAAGAGAACAGGCTGAAGTAAATATAAAATATAAAGGTTATATAGAAAAAGAAAAAGAGAACGTTGCAAAGCTTAATCGTTTAGAAAATGTAAAGATTCCTGAAGATTTTGATTACCTAAAAATATCAAGTTTATCTGCAGAAGCTAAACAAAAAATGAATAATGTAAGACCTAAAACGGTAGCTCAAGCAGGAAGAATCAGTGGTGTTTCTCCAGCCGATATAAACGTTTTATTGGTCTATTTAGGACGTTAATTATAAAATGTTTCACGTGAAACATAGATAAAATAAAAGCGAAAATTAAGATATTTATGAGCTTATTTTAAACTCTGAATATCTTAATTTTTAATATAAAAAGAATATATTCATGAAAATAAAAGATCATTTTCTTTCTCAGGAAATATTTGAAATCAAAGAAACAGAAATAAAAGGTGTCTTCAAAACCACTCCTATCCCATCAAATATTTCTAAATATTATGAAAGCAAAGATTACATTTCTCATCATCAGGATTCCGGAAGTTTGAAAGAAAAGCTATATAAGTTTTTACAGTCTTTTAATCTTCAATACAAAAAAACAATTCTTTTAGATAGAATAAAAAAAGGATCAAGAGTTTTAGACTACGGTTGCGGAGCCGGAGAATTTGTAAAATTTATAGAAAATGATTTCGAAGTTTTCGGTTTTGAACCTAATTCAGATGCAAGGAAAGCTGCAAAAAATAAAATTTCAAAGGCAACAATTTTAGATAACATCAATACAATCGAAGATGACAGTCTTGATGCCATTACACTTTGGCATGTGTTTGAGCATATAGAAAATCAGGATGAGATGCTCGAAATTTTCAATAAAAAACTTAAAGAAAAAGGCTTACTAATCATTGCAGTTCCCAACCCTACTTCTTACGATGCAAAACATTATAAAGAATTTTGGGCAGCTTATGATGTACCTCGACACATCTATCATTTTTCTAAAAACGGAATGGAAAATCTTATCTCTAAGAAACCAAACTGGAAAATGAGAAAAATTAAGCCTCTCGTTTTAGATTCGTTTTATATCTCGTTATTAAGCGAAAAATATAAAAAATCACCCTTATTTTGGCTAAAAGCAGCGGTTCACGGAACGATTTCTAACGTAAAAGCCCTTTTTTCTAACGAATTTTCAAGTTTGATATACATAATAGAAAAAAAATAGAAAATCGAATTTTAACCCATTTCTGAAGGTCGATTTTTCACATTTTTAATACAAAAAACAAAAAACTCAGGAAATTTTCCTGAGTTTTACTTTTAATTTAATTTTAAATGATCTGATTTTTTAAATTRCTCCTACCTTATTTTCATA
>NZ_JBFRGA010000017.1:0-37819 GCF_052115105.1 Chryseobacterium sp. 2TAF14 | reverse complement strand
AGCTTCTGGAAACCTATTTTATCTTTATTTATTTTCTTTGTTACCATTATTTTCTTTGAAAAATTTTTGAACCATTAAGGTCTTTTAAGATTTAAGAATTTTTAAGGTAAATATCTGAGATATTTATTCAGTTTAATAGGATTTCATCCTATCCTTTGTTAAATCGTCCTTTCAGGACTCTTTAAAGTTAATCACCATAAGTTACATATTTGATGAAAAAGTTTAGATTCGTTCTTTAAGACTTATTAAATCTAACATCTAATAACAAATTCCTGATAACCAAAAAATTATTCGATAAAAAAAAGAATCTCTTTTGGAGACTCTTTTCTTTTTTGTTAGGTTATACTAAGTTGTTTTCTACCAAGTATTCTGCAATCTGTACTGCGTTTGTTGCAGCACCTTTTCGCAGATTGTCTGCTACAATCCAGAGGTTGAGCGTTTTCGGCTGCGAGAGATCTCTTCTGATCCTTCCTACGAAAACTTCATCTTTTCCTTCCGAATAAAGCGGCATCGGATATTCGTTGTTCTTTACGTTATCCATTACAATTACTCCCGGAGTTTCAGATAAGATTTTTCTTACCTCATCAAGCTCAAATTCGTTTTCAAACTCGATGTTTACACTTTCAGAGTGACCTCCCTGAACGGGAACTCTTACTGCGGTTGCTGTTAAATTAAATGTATCATCACCTAAAATTTTCTTAGGTTCTTTCATCAATTTAATTTCTTCTTTTGTGTAATCGTCATCCGCAAATACATCACAGTGTGGCAATGCATTTTTGAAGATCTGGTAAGGGTAAACTTTAACAACAGAATCTTCGCCGTTTATTTCCCCGTTTAACTGATCTACAGCAGCTTTTCCGGTTCCTGTTACAGACTGATATGTAGAAACAATAACTCTTTTTAAATCATATTTTTTATTCAACGGACCCTATCTGGTTTGGCAGCTATAGCGTCGTCGATGCTTACGATAGTATAATCTACCTGTTTATACTTCACCTGTTTACCAATAGATCTTTCCGAAGCTACCGGAATTAATTCTGTTACAGGGAAATTTCTCTCTTCGAGAACTTTAAGCATCACTTGTCCAACCATTCCTGTTGAACCTACTACAGCTACTTTCATTGTTTGATTAAAAAATTTTAAATTAATATATAATTAAGCTCCAAAGACTCTTGTCCATGGAAATGCGAATGCAAATAAACCTACTGCAATCAATCCCATGATCACAATTCCTAAAGAAATGGTATCATTAGATTTTACTTTTTTGTTGATGATGGTCATCAAAACTGCAGCAATTAACATAGAAAACGGATGCTCTACATACTGAAATCTTAAATCAGCATTTTTCATTACTGCTCCCATATCCAAACCTTTTGTAAAATTTATCACCAACATTACAATTCCAATTGTAAATTGTACATGAAAGAAGATCATTGTAAAAAGGGTGATTTTTTTCAGGAATTTATTTACTTTACCGCTATATCCGAACATTACTGTAAGGAGAGCGATGATAAATAAAGAGGTTAATGCAAGCTCCAGATACCCAAATCCTTTGTGCGCGCTCAGTAAAATTTTGTAAAGATCCATATTCTATTTTTTTCTATTTTTTTAAGTCTACAAATATAAAAAAATCCCAGCGATAAAGCCGGGATTTTGATATGTAATAAATTTGAATTTATTAGAAGTTGAAAGATAGATTGGCTGCCCAAGTTCTTCCGAATCCGAAGAATACTCTGTTAGCAGTTGCAATACCATCGTACATTCTACCTGCCTGCTCATAAGTTTTACCTTTGTCAGGGTCATTGTTTGCTGTGATTACATCACTTCCGAAGATATTTGTTGCTCCATCAGAAATATAAGTAGTATCTAACAAGTTATAGATATTAAATCCAACTGTAAAATACTGGTCATTATTTCTCAATCTGATTTTGTAAGAAGCACCTACATCAAGAAGGTTAAAATCTGGTAATTTAAGCGTTCCTCTTGCTTGGTTAGCTTCGGTAGTAAATGTTTGAGCATCTATTGTAGAATAGATTTTCCCTACATATCTCCAAGTTCCGTAAACATTCAGGTCTTTCACTGGTTTAATTGTAGCGCCCAAAGAAGATGTAAGTTGAGGAATACTGTTATTGCTACTTCCTCCTACTTTTACACCATCAAGGTATAAAGTTGTATTAGCAGCACCGTCAATAGGATTATTATTGTCATCAAAGTTAGTACCTGATGCATTTCCTTTGTAAGTATAGTCTCCTAAAGAGAACATTGCGTTGATGTCTAAGAATGGGAATGGCTTATAAACCGCATCGAATTCTACACCCATATGCAACTGAGTAATTCCGTTGATTTCTGTGTATCCGTTTACAATAGTATTTCCTGTTGGGCTTGATGCATCTGGAACTTGGAACTGAACGTTTGATCTTCTCAACCATCTGTCTTTCCATTCAGTTCTGTATAAGTTAACATTAGCACTTAATTTTGGAGATCTGAAACCGTAGCCAATTTCCGCAGAGAAGATTTTTTCATTGGTAAGGTTCGGATTAAGTAACTGTTGGTTGTTTGGATAAACTGTGTTAAGGAATGGTTGCTTGCTATAATATCCGATATTAGCAAATACATTGTGATAATCGTTAATATTATAGTTAGCTCCCCCTTTTACGTTATATCCTATAAGATCTTTGAATCCTGTTTTTGTATTAACAATCTGTCCTTTCAAAGTACTCCCGTCTTTAACGAAATTGTCAATTCTTTGATAGCTTTGGTTTGAAACTGAACCTTGTAAAAATGCAGATAATGCATCATTAGAATATTCTACTTGTGCAAAACCGCTATACCAAAGAACTTCTCCGTCATTGCTATATCCTACTTGCTCACCTAGAGGTGCTGTAGATCCTCCGAAAGGATTCCATGATAGTTTTTTGTAATCAAAAACTTTGTTCACTACATAAGGAGCAACATTTGCATTACCACCTTCTTTATAACCAGTAGCTCCATAAAGATCTGATACTACCTGATAATGATATCCATAGTAATATCTATCATCAGTTCCTACTGAGAAATTCCAATTATCATTTATTTTATGTTGGAAGTTAGCCAAAATACCATACCAGTTGTGAGAGTTAATACTTGCTCTTCTGATAAGCGTTCCGCCGTTTGCAGCATTAGCAGCATATGGATTTACAGCAGCATTAGCAGCAAATACTGCGTCGTAGTTAAAATGTCCTGTATTATCTGTAAAATTATTTACTAATGTCTGGTTGTTTACTCTTCCCAAATCTCCGGTTCCACCACCTCTACCATTAGACATGTATAAAACAGTACTCAACTTTGATTTTTCGCTCATCGTCCAGTCCCAGTTTAACATCATCACTGGTTTTGCATAATAGTTTGATCTGTTTGCGATAGAATATCTCTCGCCATCAGCTCCGGTTTTATATCCGAAATCAGAGTTGTATTGTCTGTATGGGCTACCGTCATTGTCAGGATTATATCTGATATAGTTCGCGATTGTAGGAGCAAACGTTCTTTGATCGTGCCATTGCGGAGCAGAAGTCAATGTGAACTGGAAATTATGTTTTTTATTAGGCTCCCAACCTAAAGCAAAATAATAAGCGTATGCTTCAAAATCT
The DNA here is from genome assembly GCF_052115105.1 of Chryseobacterium sp. 2TAF14. Classification (NCBI taxonomy): domain Bacteria; kingdom Pseudomonadati; phylum Bacteroidota; class Flavobacteriia; order Flavobacteriales; family Weeksellaceae; genus Chryseobacterium; species Chryseobacterium sp. 2TAF14. Next base: position 34,193 of record NZ_JBFRGA010000017.1, on the reverse strand, counting down.
GTGTTTTCAATATATGTACCTCCAGAAATTCTGCTCATTAAGAATGATGAAGACCATCCTTTATCACTTTTACCAGTGTTGTATGCAAAAGAAGTTTTTAGATAATCATCATTTCCAACTCCAAGTCTTACAGCACCTCCTCTTTTCATGTCTGCAGAACGGGTAAGGTAGTTAATAGTACCTCCAACAGATGCAATTGCTAATTTTGAAGATCCTAAACCTCTTTGTGTTTGCACAGTACTCGTTACATCAGCAAGACCGGTCCAGTTAGAAAAATAAACAGATCCACCTTCCATGTCATTTACCGGCATACCGTTTACCATTACAGCGATGTTTCTAGATTCGAAACCTCTCATGGTAATACCTCCGTCACCAAAACCTCCACCAGATTTTGTAGCATACACAGATGGCGTAGTGTTTAAAATCTCAGTAAGCTCCTGATTTCCTAATCTTTCGATGATTTGCGCTGCTTTTATAGTAGATGCAGCAACTGGTGTTTTTCTATCTTTTGCGATATCGGTTACACCTTGTAAAATAACTTCCTCAATGTCTTTAGACTTGGTTTTTACCGAGTCTTGAGTTTCTTGTGCATAATACACACTTGCAGTAGAAAGCGTGATTAACACAGTTAGCATCGATTTGTTGATTAATTTCATAATCGTAAGTAATAGTTAGAATTAAATTTTATGCAAAATTCGGCAAATAAATTTTAACCATTATTAACTGAATGTTAATTTTTAACTATTCTTAACAAAGCTTAACACGCTGGTTTTCAGTATAAAATACAAATTTTGAATTTTCGGGTGAAAAAAATCATATTATTTAATTTTTAACAAAATAGGTTTGTTTTTATTAAAAATATAATGCTTTACATAACAGCTTTTAAACTTAAATCGATATTTTCTGCCGAATGAGTAAGCGCTCCTACAGAGATAAAGGTAACACCTGTGGTAGCAATTTCTTTCAGCTGATCTCTTGTGATACCTCCGGAAGCTTCGCTTTCACATGATCCATCAATAAGCTTTACCGCTTTTTTCATTGTTGCAACATCCATATTATCGAGCATGATTCTGTCAACTTTTGCATCAATAGCTTCTTGTACTTCTTCCAGATTTCTGGTTTCAACTTCTATCTTGAGTTTTTTCTTAGATTTTTTAATGTAATCTTTAGCCATTTTCACAGCATTGGTAATACTGCCGTTATAATCTATATGGTTGTCTTTTAACATAATCATATCATATAAGCCATACCTGTGGTTGGTTCCGCCACCAATAGCAACTGCCCATTTTTCACAAACCCTGAAGTTGGGTGTGGTTTTTCTGGTGTCTAAAAGTTTTGTTTTTGTACCAACCAATCTAGAATCCCAATCGTGAGTTAATGTAGCGATACCGCTCATTCTCTGCATACAATTGAGAACCAATCTTTCGGTTGAAAGTATTGATCTTGCGCTTCCGGTAACAATGAATGCAATATCTCCTACTTTTGCAACCTCACCGTCTTTGATATAATTTTCAACAACTAAATTTTTATCGAAAGTTTTAAAAATAATTTCGGCTAATTCAACACCTGCCAAAATACAATTTTCTTTTACCAGAAGTTTTGCGCTTTGCTGAAGGTCTTTAGGAATGGTAGACAACGTAGAGTGATCTCCATCCTGAATATCTTCTTCTAAAGCATTTTTTATGAATTGCTTTAAAACTTTATCTGTAGCGTAGCCTGGTCTTTTCATATGTAGATATCTATTGTTGTAATTTTTTTAATTCGTTTTCAACTTCTTCTATTGAAGGAAGATGTGATTTTAAATTTTCGGGTAATATTTTTTTAAGCTCGTAAGAAGAAATTCCTAAAGGCTTATGCAAATCGGTAAGGGAATATTCTGCAACAATTTCATTTTTGTCTTTGCAAATAATCATTCCTACTGTCGCATTGTCGTTTTCATCTCTCAACTGTTTATCGACTGCAGTTACATAGAAGTTTAATTTACCAGCAAATTCGGGTTCAAAATGTCCGGTTTTAAGTTCTATGACAACGTATCTTTTTAATTTAATATGATAAAAAAGCAAATCGATAAAATAAGATTGGTTACCTACAGATATTTCAACTTGTTTACCTACAAATGCAAATCCGCTTCCGAGTTCGATCAAGAATTTAGAAATATTTTCAATCAATGTATTTTCCAGCTCTCTTTCTTATATTAAGCAAAACCGCTCTGCTCCACCCGTTTTCTATTGTTTTTTTAATGTAAAAATGAGCTTCATTTGATGTTTTGCACTTTGTCATCAGCGTAACATGATGTCCCCACGGAATAAGAAAAATATCATTTTTGAAATCGTCAACAAGCTGTTGACGAATTTGATTGTCCTCATTTTTGAAATCGTCACCAAGTTGGTAACGATTTGTATCGTGTTGATTGTAAAAGAGATAAAATCGATTACAATATTTTAAATTGCTTTCAGAAAATCCTTTTATCTCCGAAAATTCTTTTTGTAAATCTTTACTTAGCTGTGAAAAAAAACCTGAACCATATGTATTTTCAAAATTTCTTTCAGTGATTTCTTTTCCCAAATCCCAATACATTTCTATCAAAGCAGAATTCACCTGAATTGCCGCTTTAATTTGACTTTGCTGAATTTTTTGTTTTAAATCTAAAATCCAGCGGGTATATTGTTCATTGTTTTTCTCCAGCATTTTTTGATTTTTATGCCTGAACTAAATCTTTATTATAAAATGCACCTTTATTTTGTGTCATTTCCATTGATTGCGTAATGATAAGATGTGCAACTGTAGTAAGGTTTCTCAATTCTGAAAGTTGGGGCGAGAGAATAGAGTAATGATAAATCTCGTCAACCGCAGCAGCAATTTCTGCATGCTTCTGCAATGCCATTTTCAGTCTGTTGTTGCTTCTTACAATTCCTACCAGGTTGCTCATCATTTCCTGAAGCTGTTTTCTTAGATAAGAAACAATCACCATTTCGTCAATAATCTTCATTCCTTCTTCATTCCATTCCGGAACGGCTTTTAAATCATCAAAATTAAAATTATTTTCTTTTAATAATTCTACCGTTTTTATCGCTGCATTATGCCCAAAAACCAAACCTTCCAACAATGAATTGGAAGCTAACCTGTTGGCTCCGTGAAGTCCGGAATTGGTACATTCTCCTACAGCAAACAAATTGTTGATGGAAGACTGCCCGTCTTTATCAATATCAATTCCTCCCATCAGATAATGACATGCAGGAACTACAGGAATAAGCCGGGTGAAAGGATCTATACCTTCGCTTTTGCATTTTTTATAAATATTAGGAAAATGTTCTAAAAATTTTTCCTGATTCATCTCGCGGCAGTCTAAACCGACATATTCATCACCCGTGATTTTCATTTCGGCGTCAATTGCTCTTGCAACGATGTCTCTGGAAGCCAATTCTTCCCTTTCATCATATTTTTGCATAAACTTTTCGCCTTTTTTGGTTCTGAGTTTTGCACCGTCACCACGAACGGCTTCAGAAATCAAAAACAACATTCCGTCAATCTTGCTGTACAAAGCAGTAGGATGGAACTGGTAATACTGCATATTGGTCACCTTTCCTTTTGCACGGGCTACGAAAGCGATTCCGTCACCGGTTGCAATGGTAGGATTGGTGGTGTTTTTATAAACGTGCCCTGCTCCACCGGTAGCAACCAACGCAATTTTCGAGGTAATTTTTTTTATTGATTTTGATTTTTCATCTAAAATATAGGCTCCATAGCAATTGATTTCGCCTTCATTCAATTCTTTTCCGGGAATATGATGTTGGGTAATGATGTCGATTACGTAATGATGATCGAGAATTTCTATATTCGGGCTGTTTTTAGCCGTTTGAAGTAAAGCTCTTTCAATTTCAAAACCGGTGATATCTTTGTGATGTACAATCCTGTTTTCGGTGTGACCGCCTTCTCTTCCTAAAGCAAATTCGCCATTTTTCATATCGAAATTAGCACCCCATTCTACAATTTCGTTAAATCTTGCGGGAGCTTCTCTTACCACCATTTCTACAACATCACGTTTGTTTTCGCCGTCTCCGGCTCTCATGGTATCTTCGATGTGTTTTTCGAAATTATCGTTTTTAGAATCGGTAACAACCGCCAAACCTCCCTGAGCGTATTTGGTATTGCTCTCGTCTTCGTCTGATTTTGTTACAATGATTATTTTGGAATCGGGAAGCTGTTCTGAAACTTTTATGGCATAAGAAAGTCCGGAAATCCCGGAACCAATTACTAATACATCCGCTTTTATCATATTCTTGCTTTAAGACAATTGTCTAAATGATTAAATAAATTTAAACAATTTTTCGTTCGGTTTTCTTACTTTTTTCATGTGCTGAAACTCGTCTTCTTCAGATCTGTACCCCAAAGCCAAAGTAACGGTTACTTTTTCTTTTTCAGAATCTACATTCAAAATTTCTTCAATAATATCTTGTCTGAATCCTTCCATAGGACAGGTATCAACATTTTCGATCGCTGCAGCATACATTAAATTGGCTAAAACAATATAGGATTGCTTTTCTGCCCAGTTTAAAATATCATCATGTTCCTGTCTTCCAAAATGACCGGTAATACTTTTCCTGAATAAATCTAAACTTTCCACAGACTGATCGCGCACTTCAGAAATATGCTTAAAATATCCGTCTAAATAAGGTTCTTCAATATTTTTTTTGGAGACCAAAATAACAAGATGCGAACAGGTAGAAATTTGTGAAGGATTGTAGAAAGCCTTTACCAGCTTCTCTTTCATCTCGCGGCTTTCGACTACAAAGATTTTATACGGCTGAAGTCCCAAAGAGCTTGCCGCCAGTTTTCCGGACTCAAGAATGTTGAGAAGGATATTGTGCGGCATAATCATTTCAGGGTTGAATTTTTTCACAGAATATCTTCTGCTTAAAGCTTCCAAATAATTCATAACAACAAATTTAAGAATTGATGCCGAATAAAGCCTGTTTTAAGTAAAAATATCTATTTGTATTTTTTTTGATTAAGATGTACTCTATTTTTTTTAACGCAAAGATTTGAATCATTTTTTTATTCCAAGAGAGCAAAGGATTGCGACAAGTCGCTGATTAAGTTTGAAAACAATGTATGCTTAATAAAATCAATTTATTGATAATTCTTGGCTTTCTTTAATTAATATAATTTAAAAATGAGCTTTGCGTTAAAGATTAAAAACATAATTATTATCAATTTAATATAAAATAAAAAAGAATCTGCCTCAATAATGAGACAGATTCTTTATAAATCTAATCAAATCAGCGAATTAATTACTGACCTTTAATTTTGAAGTCATCAATTTCCCACGTTGCCGCCGCAGAAGGTGTTGATGTATATTTAAATGCAATTCTTACGTTTTTCCCTAAGAATGCTGATAAATCTACATTTCCTGAGCTTACCCAGTCGCCAAACCCTGCAGTATTTGTATCTAATAATGCTGGTAAAACAACCCAAGTAGTTGTAGAAGGATTTCCTGTATAGTTTTCTGTAGCGTAAACCTGAAGAGCAGGTCCTGAATATCTTACATCAGATGTAAAGCTTACAGCAGCTTTGGTTTTTCCTACTAAACTTATTGATTTAGAAATCAACCAATCTTCGTTCGTATTATTTAATACTCCATTCACAACAGCATAATAATTTGTTCCGTTACCTTGATTAGAAGTAGCCCAAACCTGAGTTCCAGTTACGTTTTCTGTCGTCCAATCTGTACTGAAACCTCCTGCTGCAAAATCATCTTTATATAATACCGGAAGTGGTGTATAAACAGAACCGTCACATCTTGGGTCATCAAGATCAACATCACTCAATTTCGTAATCCAAAGCTGATAAGTTCCATTAAAAATACTTACGATGGCGTAAACATCTCCTTTTCCACCTTCAATTTCTGTTGCACTTGCTTTTTTGGGGTTATCTGAAGTTCCAAAATCAGCCTGACCGCTTGTTCTAAGAATAATCTTGTTACCAGCACAATCTTCAAGAGTTCTGTTTGTTTGGGCAGTACCACTTGCGTAAGTTTTACCTAAATCTCCATCAATAAACTGTAAATCTTTAAATTTGACCCATCTGCCAACATCTGCTGTGGTAAGTGAAGAGATTGATCTCTCAGTAGGAGCAACAGCACGAGCTACAGTATTGGTATCAAAGAAATGTTTGTAAAGTTGCGGTTCTTCGATTTGCCCAAACTGCTCAACTCCACTCGTATTTTTGAATAATCCACCTAGCTGAATTTCGTCATTTACATTTCTTAAGTAAAGTCCTTTAAGCTTTATATAAACATCTTTTCCTAATCTGAAACGATTATCTAAGAATAAATCTGATTTATTCATATTGATTCTCAGACCTCCTGTTGCATCTTCTACATAGACGTATTTATAAAGATTTCCAGTAGCATCATTGGCAGTAACTTGAGCTTTCACATAGAAATCTCCTGTAATCTGAGTCCAGTTTGCCGAAGTATTTAATTGTTTAACATCAGCAATAGTTTTCACTGTCAATCCTGTTGCGCTAAATTGACAAGGATTTGACTGAACTCCATCTAAACGAGGGTAAGAGTCAATTTGTCCTGCGCTGTTTTTGTGCGTTTCCATATCAACATCTTCAAGTCTGTTGATATACATCTGGTAAGTAGAATTATACTTGCTGAATATAGCAACCATAGATCCTTTACCTCCCGGAATTATTTGATTTGCAAAAGAAGCGTAACCACTGTTTCTCACAACAGCCGTTTTCAAATATTTATTAGAAGCACTATCCCAACCTTCTCCAATTGTTTTATCTACAGTTACAGAATTTGGTGCATAAGGTGTACACAGCGCTCTTCCGTCAAATTCCACATTGTTAATCTGAATTAAACACCCGATCAAATTATCATTGGCTGTAACCATTTCAGTTAATGTCATAACTTTAGGTTTAATCTCAGCTCTTATCTGGCAATCTCTGAAGACATGCATATTAACCTCTTTTTCAGGCACTCGAGTTCCTGCAGGAGTTATTTTACCCAATTGCTTCACACCTCCATAAGTAGTAATTGCAAGACCTTGCACATCAATATATACTTTAGAACCTTGTGGAAACTTTGTATATAAACTTACTGCATCTAAGCTCACTGTAAGTCCTTCAGTTGGGTTTTCAGGATTATCTTGTATATAAAGAGTCTTATAAATATTTCCTGTTTCATCAGAGGAAGATACATAAGCCTCAACATAAGCTTTTTTTGTAATTGCAACACTTTGTGTTTGCATTTTTAGCTGAGCCAATGTCCATTTTTCATAACCATTCTGAGAATTGGTATAATAACTTGCTGTTCTACACTGATAATCGCCAAGATTGGGTTCATCGTATTTATCGTCGTGCACACAACCTGTAATTAACAGCGCTGCGATCAATACGAAAATATATTTTAAAATTGAATTATATTTTTTCATTATTACTTTGTATTAGAATCTTAAATAAACATTTGTAAAGAAAGTAGTTCCTCTGTCATACCAAAGTTTTGGCCCGAAATATGGTGTTTGTCTTTGAGATTCCTCAAGAACATCCGGGAAGTTAGCCAATCTACCTTGCTCAAATCCTCCTGTAACATAATTTCTGTTGTTCAGAATATTGTTTACTGATACACTTATACCTAATCTGTATTCGCCAATTCTGAAAGATTTTCCGGCATTAGCATTCAACATAAACTGATCATCAAATTTTGTCTGTCTTGTCAGTTGCTGAATAAGTTCCGGAGTAACACCTTCATAAGGATCGTTCGTTGCAGGATTTGTATACATAACTGCCGTTTTATTCAGAGCAGAAAAATCAAGATACTGATCCATCAGATAATTTGCTGATGCACCAATCCACCAATATTTAGGTGAATTGTATTTTAAACCAAAAGAAAATGCTTTCTGAGGTGTACCTGCAACTTTGTAATCCTGGATGTTTGCTTTTCCGTAGCTTCTAAAGTCATTTAAGTCATCAAAAGAATATACATCAGGACGGTTTGTATATTTATATTCACCAATACTTGCAACACCGGTCGCATTTAATGTTGGTGTAATTTTCACATCAAAACCTAATTCTGCACCGATGTATTTTTTATCAACACCAGTCATTGCTTCATTAATCAGAGTATTAACAGAACCTGTTTCATTACTTACCGCTGCATAATATCTAGAAATTTCAGTAGAATTGCTGATGGTAGTGTAATAACCCGAAATTCTTAGCTTAAGAATCTGACCTCTCATAATGTAGCTCAAATCATTAGAGTTGATGATCTGGTTTTTAACTCCCGGAGTTAAATAATCTACAGCTCTCGGGTTGATATACAATTCATTCAATGTTGGAGCCAAGCTAAAGAATGCACCGTTATAAACAATGAAGTTTTTACCGTTGATCTTATAAGTAACTTTACCTTTCAAACCAGCGTCCAAAGCATCATAAATTGCACTTTTCCCTTTGGAATTATCTTTGAAAGCCAAAATTCCGTTTCTGAAATCACCATCTCTCTGAGATTCTGAGTAAGAGCTGAAAATAGAGGCTACAATATTAAATTTGTTGAAATCTACTTCTGTAGAAACATTTAATGAATAGTGGTCTTTTAAAAGCTTATAAGAATACTGCGTTCTGTCTCCTACTCCGACCTGCGTGTTTGGATCATCAGTATTGTACTGCACATCGTTGTTGAATGCATTAAGATTATTAGCATAATTTGCTCCCAATAAATCTTTGATTCTTCTGAAGTTGTCTGAATTTAAATTCTGATAATTAAAATTGATATTTAATTTCCAGTTTTCTTTTAATCTTGTATCAAAGTGTGACGCAAAATTGAAAGTTTTATCTCTGTTTACATCTTCTACAATGGTATAAACGGCGCCTCTTTTAGAGCCATCCATATTTTGATTGTTAAGGTAGTTTGCCTGATAAAGACTGTTCCAGTCGATTTGTGACTGCGCTCTGAATTCGTCAGCTGTCAAAAGACCATAACTTGGTAATTTTCTATAATATGTAGGGTTAGGATCTGCTGCGTGGAACCAGTCTAGTCTGCTTCTTGCATCGCTACCAATCTGGTAAGAAACCGTATTGGTCCAGTTTGAATTTTTACCAATTTTTAAATAATCGGTAAGCATAAACATCGGTTCGAATACTTTTCTGATTCTTGAATTTCTCTTTTCACCATCTTGCCATCCCCAGTATGAGTTATAGTTTTTACCCATGATGTCATAAACCTCCTGAGTGTTTGGCGAGTTTGATGCTCTGTATGTAGGAGAACCAAAACCGGTAAAGTTGATAGAGTGTCTTTCGCTGAATTTTTTCTCAACTGATGCAAAATATGCATATGCATCTTGATAAACTCCGTCAAGAATTGCCCGATCTCCCCATCTTCTGCTTGCAGAAACGGTAAATGCCCAACCATTTTTAGTCATTCCTGAAGAGTAAGTTGCCATCGCTCTGTGTAGGTAACTTCTGTTGGTAAATGAATAAGCTAAAGAAGTTTGCTTTCTGTAAGAAGAAGCTCTTGTATTATAATATACAACACCACCTAAATTACCAAAAGTATATTCTGAAGGTGTAATATTATCTACATTTTCGTAAGGATATCTTGTTACGTCATTCAAACCGCCCCAGTTGTTGAAGTCGATTCTACCGTCGTCATTTTTAGACATCGAAACACCGTTAAAAACTACATCTTCAAAACGGTTATCTACCCCTCTTGGTCTAAACCAATATGCTCCCAACTCAAAAGCAGAAACATTTTGAAATGCATCTCTACCTGAACTCAAAAGTCCTACTGTAGGCTGCATTGCAGAACCTCCGTCTTCGGTATCGGTAGCAGAATCATCAATCACAACAACTCCGGCATCACTTCCCTGACTATTGTTTAGTACAATAACACCTAAGTCTTTTCTTTTCTCACCGGCAGCTACATCAAACTCTAAAATTTTAGATTCATAATTTGGTTTTGTAACTGTAATAAGATAATGTCCTGGCTTTAAATCTACAAACTGGAAGTAACCGATTTTGTCTGCAGTTACATCATCAACAGATTGTTCAAGATCAACCTCTGCTCTCTCTACCGGTTTACCATCCTGACCTTTAACATACGCATAAACAGTAGTTTGCGCATAGTAATAGGATGCAGGTAATAGTGTAAACAAAGAGATTAGGGATAGTTTTTTAATCATAATAACTTAGTTTTTTACACCTTCTTTATTTAAGGGGCAACAAATTTAGGATTATTTTCATTAACTAAAACATTTTCTGCACTTTATTCTATTAATTATTCTTAACACTTAATAATACTCTCAATAAAAAGTCGTGATTATGATTTAAATCAAAAATGCTTCTTAAGATAAATTTAATCTTTAAATGATTTTAAAAGTTGTAATTTTAACCCCTCAATTTTTTGAATATAAAAAAAACATGAAAAAATATCTTATCATTTTTGCGGTATTGTGTTTTAATTTTGGTTTTTCCCAGAAACAGGTTAAAAGAGCTGCCGTGGCTTTCCTGAATGTAGAAAACCTTTGGGATACGATCGCATCCGCAGATTATATTGACGGAACCCTTCCTTTTTCTAATCCTAAATTCCACAGAAGCGTACCTATAGATTCTTTAAAATTTTTAGAAACGACAGAAGATTATAAAGGAGAATGGAGCAATGAGCTTTTAGTAGGAAAAAAAGTGATCCGCCATCAGATTTTATCAACCGATTTTACGGCAAACAGCCCAAAAAGATGGGGTACAAAATACTACAACCAAAAATTGGCCAACGAAGCAAAAGTAATTTCTGAGCTTGGAAGACAATATACTAACGATAACCCAGCAATCTGCGGTCTTATTGAGGTAGAAAACAGACAAGTAATTGAGGATCTTATTAAGCAACCTGTTTTAGCAAAAAGCAATTATGGAATTGTACACTACAATTCTTACGACGCAAGAGGTATTGACATTGCTATCATTTATCAGAAAAACAGATTTGTCGTTCAAGATTCTTATACAAAAGAAATAAAAGTCTACAACGAAGACGGAAAAAGACAATACACAAGAGATGTTTTGGTGGCAATCGGTCTTTTGGATGGTGAAAAAATTGCAGTTTTTATGAATCACTGGCCTTCAAGAAGTGGTGGTGAAGCTGCTTCACAGCCGAGAAGAAATGCCGCTGCAGCAGTTTTGAAAGCTGAAATGGATAAATTATCTAAAGAACATCCTGGAATTAAGCTAATTTCAATGGGTGATTACAACGATGATCCTGTGAGCCCGAGTTTGAAAAAGCACCTTGGCGCAGTAGAAAGCCCTGAAGATTTGTCTGATAAAACGCCTTATTATAATTTAATGTACAAATTATATAAAGCAGGGGTTGCTTCTTTAGCATACAGAGATGCTCCTAACTTATTTGATCAGATTATCGTTTCTCAGAATTTATATTCAAAAGAAAAGCTTACTCCTACTTACAGTATTTTTAAGGCAGAAATCTACGCTCCGTCTTATTTGGTTAATAAAGAAGGACAATGGAAAGGTTACCCGCTTCGTTCCTGGGATGGCGATAGGTTTACCGGAGGTTACAGCGATCACTTTCCGGCTGTATCGGTTCTTCAGAAAGAATACGTCAAAAAATAAAACAAAGGCACTCTATTTGGAGTGCTTTTTTAGTATAAATCATTCATTATGAAAAATTTAATCATAAGATTACTCTTTATTCTTGTTCCGTTATATTCATTTGCACAGAATAATCCTAAAAATGAAAAGGAGGATTCTTCGATGAAACCTTCGAAAAATGATGATGGAGAATGGGATCTTATTGTAATTGACACCCAGTTTGATTATTTTATGAATGCCATTGCAAAACCCAAGAATCAATATACCGAAGCTAATTTAAAAAGTAGAAATACAATTTTGGTCAACGAGTGGAATTCTTATTTCAATTCCGGCAGATATCGTAATGTCATTGAATCTTCCATAGACTATGATCCAAGAGAAGAATACGGAATTAAATTTGAGTATAAATTGTATCAGGTTTTTGCTTATGTAAACTGGAAATATAAGCTGAGATTGAATGGATTGAGTGCGAATGATTATATAAACTAAAGTTCACATCTAAAAAAAAACATTACATTAAAAATTTTGTTATATTTGTTAATCACGTAAAGTTGATTTAAGAATTTTCGTCAAACAAAAAAAACAACATTTAATGAAAAAAAATTACATCTTGCCATATCTTTATGCTATAAAGATATTCCACCTTAATTCGAAACCAAAAGCTGATATTTAATTTCAATTAAATATGCTTTCGTTGTTCTTCAGACACTTTATTATCTATTAATCATTTACATCAACGCAGATATACTGCGATGCTAAAAAAGGATATATTCTATTTAAAAATACATTTATAAAAAACAATAAAAACTAAAATTTTAAAACAATGAAAAAAATCTTAATTACATCACTTTTCGTCTTTTCAATGATCTCTATGAGAGCTCAATATAGCCCAAATAACAATTTTTTCTTTAAAAATTTTTACGACATAGATGTAGACGGTAACTTGCCAGAGCAAGAACATTATCATATATCAAGCAAAGTATTTGCTAATGGCTTCCGAGGGTTARATATTAAGTGGTATGGAGGAATTAATTTAACGGGAACCGGAGGAGACATTAGATTTTCGTCTGCAGGAGGGCTTATGAGATTAGCTACTAATGGTAATGTTGGTATTGGAATTGAAAACCCAACAAGAAAACTTTCTGTAAATGGAGATATTTACGCTCAGGGATTATCAGCACTTAGCTTTCAAGATGATACTAGGTTCCCCGTAACATCTTCTAATGTACCAACACTTACTTCACCTGTAAATATGCCTCAGTATGGAATACTGTCTCCTCAAGTTAACGGAGGAGCAGAACTTTGGATGGCTGGATTTAGTGGCTTTAGAATATTTACCGGCGGAGAATCAACTCCTAAATTTCACATTGCAACGAGCGGGAATGCCTCTTTACAAGGAAAATTCGAAGCCAAAGAAATAAAAGTAACCCTTACTCCAACTGCAGATTTTGTTTTTGAAGAATCGTATGATCTTCCAAAATTAGAAGATGTTGAAAAACATATTAAAGAGAAAAAGCACTTACCTGAAATCGCTTCAGCAAAACAGATGGAAAAAGAAGGGGTAAATGTTGGCGAGTTTCAGATTAAGCTTTTGCAGAAGATTGAAGAGCTTACTCTTTATACGATTGAACAAAACAAAAGAATAAAAGAATTAGAATCTAAAATTAATAAAAACTAAAATTTAACTATGAAAAAATTACCCCTTTTAATGTTTATCTTAATAATGCAGCAATTTTCTGCTCAATTCTTTACTGCATCAGGAACCCCAGATCAATACGTACCTGTTGTTTTTAGATCTGTAACTTCAGATGGAGGGAACAGAACATTTTTTATTTCTCGTCCTTCAATCCATGAAAATGTCATGTGGAGCGCACATGGTATTGTGTCCATAACAGGAATTGGTAATGGTTGGGGAGCAAATGGAAATAACTTAAGTGTAAACAATTTCACCTCTGGTCAAGAATCAGGAAGTGGCACACAAGTAATATCTTTCTTAGGAAGAGTAGTTTGCGCACAAGCCAATAATGATATAATTGTTTATTTAAGAGGTGGGCTACAATATTATTATGTAAACGCAACAGTTATCTCTAATACAGGCTCTTATCACGATGCTGCTGGCCAAAGCTTAAGTACTGTATCAATCAACGACCCAATGTATAATTTGCAAAAAGGCACATATCTAGGCTCATTTGAAATCAATGCTCAAACTTCAAATTTTGCTTCTATAGACAATGGGAATGTTGGTATAGGGACTTCTTCACCGCAATACAAACTAGACGTAAAAGGTAAATCTTCTTTCTCTGATAATATGAGGATTGATGCAAAACTTGAAGCCAAAGAAATCAAAGTTACGCTTACCCCAACTGCCGATTTTGTTTTTGAAGAATCGTATGATCTTCCAAAATTAGAAGATGTTGAAAAGCACATTAAAGAGAAAAAGCACTTACCTGAAATTGCATCAGCAAAACAAATGGAAAAAGAAGGGGTAAATGTGGGTGAATTTCAGATTAAACTTTTGCAAAAGATTGAGGAACTTACTCTTTATACCATTGAGCAGAATAAATTGATTAAAGAGCAACAGAAGAGAATTGAAGCTTTAGAAAATAAAAATAAATAATAAATATGAATACAAAAATATATTTAATTCTTCTCATTTTTTTTGGTTTACTAAAAGCTTTTGCTCAATCATATGAAGAACAATATTTATTGGAAGAGCAAACTCGTTTAAATCAAGTACAGATTATTGAAAATGAAATTCAAAATTTCATTAATCAGAATTTGAGCAATCACGATTTCACAGAAGTAATAAACAAGGTTAATAATATCAAAGATGAGGATGGAAAATCATTATCAGGAAATCTTTATCAACAAATATTGCAACAAGCAAAAGAAGAAAAACTACGTAATTTATTTTTTCAACAAAACCCAGAAAAATTAAAATACTTCTATGCGACAACACTTAAACAGCAGTGTGTGAATGGAGGATTTGAAAACGCTTCAATTGCAGGCTTTTCTTTTTTTACCAAAAAATTTGATGGTAGCAATTACACTGTACCATTTAATTACCAAAATAATCCATTATGGATTCCCTTTAACAATAATCCTGTAACATCATTTACACCATCTCCTACAAATTTAGCTACAATTGTTGACACCTCAATGAATGACCCCTTGCTTGCTGCTAATGGAATAAACCTTCCAAGGACTAAGACAGGTCGATATGCTATAATGCTAAATAACAATAATAATGCACAATATGATGTTAGTAAAATGACAAGGCAGTTTGTAGTTAATGAATTTTATATAAGCTACGCTTTTGCTTTGGTTTTGGAAAATGCAGGTCACTTAAATGCAGATCCTAATAAAAATAAAAATCCATATTATCAAGTTATTTTACGTGATAATAGCAATAATAATCAAGTTGTTTTTGAACGTAGAGTAATGGCAAATCCAAATAATACTCTTTTCAATCAAGCAGGCACTTCTTTACTCTATACAAACTGGTTATGTGAGTATATCGATACTTCAAATTTATTAGGACATACTGTCACTTTAGAAATTTATTTAGCAGATTGTGGAGAAGGTGGACATCGAGCATATGGATATTTTGATGATTTCTGTGGTACTTATTGTGGTCCATCATCATTTAACCCGAATCTTTTTTTACATCCTATTAAAGATCAATGTCCAAAATTTCCTATCCCAATTACTGGTAATTTTACACTGCCTAGTAACGCTTCTTTTACAAATGTCACCTTACAAGTTGTAGATGGTTCAAATAATGTTGTAAGCACACATATTATAACTTCTGCACCTGGTGGTAATTTTTTAAAAAATCTTGACTATGGCGACCTTTACCCTAATGGGTACAATGCTAATACAGATTTCAATATTTGGGGTTATTTAAATTATTCTATTAATGGAAATCAACAACAATCGATTTTCACCCATAATACAAATCCTCCAGGCCCTGATATTTCATTTAAAAATTGCACATTACCTTGTTTTGAAGAAATACATGTCACGCAACCCACAACTAATTCTACAAACCTGCAAGCCTCAGGAACAATCACTTCAAGTTCTGTAATTTACCCCAACTTAAATGTAAATTATAGGGCTGGGTATGAAATAATACTCAATCAAGGCTTTTACGCAACTGGAATACAGAGCGGAAATTTCCATGCCTATATAGCAAGATGCGAGCAAAACAATTCAGTCCAAGGAAAACAATCAAAAACAATTCCTGAAACTAATTCGCTCAAAAACTCTGCAATTAAAATCCACCCCAACCCCGCATCCACATTCATCAACATAGATTCAGGAAATGAGAAAATTACTTCTTGGGAATTATTTGATATTTCAGGAAAAAGAATTCTAAAAGGAAGCTCTACACAAGTAAATGTACAAGGTTTACCTAAAGCAACTTACTTATTAAATATCAATATTAACACTAAAACAACTACCAAAAAAGTCATCGTTAAATAAAAACAATACAACAAAAAAAGGTTCAGAAAATTTCTGAACCTTTTTTATTTGAAGCATAGAAGATTATTTATTAAATAACTCCTCTACTTTATCCCAGTTTACAACATCGAAGAACGCAGATACATAGTCAGGTCTTCTGTTTTGATAGTTTAAATAATAAGCGTGCTCCCAAACATCAAGTCCTAAAACCGGAGTTCCTTTTACATCAGCAACCGGCATTAATGGGTTGTCTTGGTTTGGAGTAGAAGTTACAGAAACAGATCCGTCTTCGTTTTTTACCAACCATGCCCATCCTGAACCAAATCTTGTTTTRGCAGCTTCAGAAAAATCATTTTTGAATTTCTCAAGTCCACCATAATTTTCGATTGCAGCTTTTACGCTTCCTACAGGCTCTTTGCTTCCTCCTGGAGTTAAAATTTCCCAGAAAAGAGTGTGGTTGAAGTGACCTCCACCGTTATTTCTTACAGCAGGTTTTTCAACACCTGTTCTGCAGATTTCTTCGATAGATAATCCGTCAAGATCAGTTCCTTCAATGGCTTTATTTAAGTTGTCAACATACGCTTGATGATGTTTTGAATGGTGGATTTCCATTGTTTTTRCATCAATTGTTGGCTCTAAAGCTTCGTAAGCGTATCCTAATTTTGGTAATTCAAATGACATAAGTTTATTTTTAATGTTATGATTCAAAGTTAGCCAATATTCAAGCCATTATCAAAGATTGAAGATTACTTTAATAAATCTTTAACATTGATAATAACAAAAATTGCCGCAAATAATATCAGAATCTTATCTTTTATAAATTTGTCTTTATGAAGAATCTTTATATTATTACAGGCCTATTTTATTGTTTACAAGCTGTCAGTCTGACAGAATTTCATCCGAAGAATATTTGGTTATTAATAAAGCGATTGGTCATATTTTGCAACCGTACGGAATCGTAGCTTTTGACAATACGAAAGAATTTAATGATATTGTAAAAAATAATGGCATTAATCCATCTCACATGAGCCAAGAAGATCTAAAAAAGCTTAATGAAATCGTCTCAATGCGAAGAGGATATGAGTTTGCGATTGAAGATACTTTAGCCGAAACCGATACCAAAAGCGGAAAATATACTTATGATCTAAGATCAGACAGCATTGTTCCCATTAAAGAAAAAATATCTAAAACTGTTATGGATAGCGCCATGCTCAGATTTCCTGAAAATTATATAAGAGTAAAAACCATTCGTAATCCTGAAACATTTTTAGGTAAAATAAAATTAGAGCGGGTGATATTCGATGAATCTAAAGAAAAAGCCTTGGTTTTTTATACGAAATGTAAGAAGATGGAAAATAAGGAATGTATGTTTAATACAATCAGCCTAATCAAAAAACATAATGAATGGTATATTCGTCATTAAAAAATAAAAGCAGCCGGAAAAAATTCTGACTGCTTTGTTTATATTTTTAAAGTAAATACTTAATTATCTGTTCATCGACATCAAAAACTCTTCGTTATTCAAAGTTCCTCTGATGTTTTTGTTAACAAATTCCATAGCTTCCACAGGATTCATTTCAGAAAGGTATTTTCTTAAAATCCACATTCTTTGTGTAGTAACTTCGTCCATCAATAGATCGTCACGACGCGTACTCGAAGCCACTAAATCAATGGCAGGATAAATTCTTCTGTTCGCAATTTTTCGGTCTAATTGAAGTTCCATATTTCCGGTTCCTTTAAATTCTTCAAAGATCACTTCATCCATTTTAGAACCTGTATCAATTAATGCGGTTGCAATAATCGTTAACGATCCTCCGTTTTCAATTTTTCTTGCAGCTCCGAAGAATCTTTTCGGTTTGTGAAGAGCATTTGCATCAACACCACCGGAAAGTACTTTTCCAGAAGCCGGAGTTACGGTATTGTAAGCTCTTGCCAATCTTGTAATTGAGTCTAAAAGAATCACAACATCATGCCCGCATTCTACCATTCTTTGAGCTTTTGCTAAAACTAAATTAGCAACTTTTACGTGCTTATCTGCAGCTTCGTCAAATGTAGAAGCAATAACTTCTGCATTTACACTTCTTTCCATATCGGTAACTTCTTCAGGACGTTCGTCGATCAAAAGAACCATCATATAAACTTCCGGGTGATTGGCTGCGATAGAATTTGCAATATCTTTAAGCAACATTGTTTTACCGGTTTTCGGCTGGGCAACAATCATCGCTCTCTGACCTTTTCCGATAGGTGCAAAAAGATCTACAATTCTTGTTGACATCGTAGAATTATCTCCCGAAAGATTAAATTTCTCTTCAGGAAATAACGGCGTAAGATATTCAAAAGCAACACGATCTTTAATAAAAGCTAAATCACGACCATTTACTTCAGTAGGTTTCAGTAATGAAAAATATTTTTCGCCTTCTTTCGGAAGTCTTACAATTCCTCTTACGGTATCTCCGGTTTTTAAACCAAAATTTCTGATCTGCGCTGTAGAAACATATACGTCATCCGGCGAAGAGATATAAGAGAAATCTGACGAGCGCAAAAACCCGTAATTATCCGGTAAAATCTCTAAAACCCCCTCAATACTTACCATTCCGTCGAAGCTGAACTCTTTTTTCTGCTCCTGCTGTTCCTCTTGTCTTTCAGATCTTTCAGCATGTTGCTGTCTGTTCTGATTTTGGTTAGGATTCTGGTTATTGTTTTGATTACGGTTTTGGTTTTGAGAATTGCCACCGTTTTGCTGAGAATGGTTTTGCCCTTTTTGATTTTGAGGCTGACCTAGTTGCGGTCTTTTAGGTCTTTCTTCTTTTGCCTGTGCAGACGCACTTGGCTGAGAATCTATATTTAAAGGAAGTTCTATCGTTCCTTTTGCTTCAATTTCGCTGCTTTGTGAAGGAGACGAAACTCTTTTCCTTTTCTGCCTGTTGTTAGAAGGAGCAGCGGCTTTTTCTTCGGTATCAACCTGCGATGTTTCTGCTTTTACTTCTTCCACAGGAGCTTCTTCTGTTTTGATAACTTCCGGCTCCGGTGCAGGCTGAGTTTCTTTTGGCTCAGCTTCAGCTTTGGGTTCTGCTTTAGGTTTTGCGGTCTTCTTAGGAGCTGCTTTTTTAGGAGCAGCTTTCACCGCTTTTTCAGCAGGTTTTTCATCTGCGCTTGCAGCTGTTACTTCTGTGGTATTGAAATAATCTTTTGTAACTTTAGGGTTGGAAGCCTGAAAATCAAGGATAGCAAAGATTTTATCATTTTCATTGCTGTTTCTTGCAACCTTAACGCCCAAATCTTTTAAGATTTTAGTCAATTCCGTTACAGATTTTGACCTTAACGTTTCTATGTTAAACATATTTAATGTAAAAATGTAATTAGTTGTGAGTAAGAAAAGTAAGTCGGGTGACTTTTGTTTTCAAGTACATTGTATGTTGCAAATCTACACTTATTTTTGAATTGTGCAAAATTTATGTTATTTTTGCTTCTGAATTTGAAATTCTATGTTACAAAGGATACAGACTATTTGGATTTTGCTGTCTGTTTTAGCAGCAGCTTTCCTATATATTACAGGACAGGATGTAGATGTTTTCGGGAAAACCCCGGTTGTAAGCATTGCAACAATTGTTTTAGTTTTGATAGGAGCATTAAGTCTGTTTAGCTTTAAAAACAGAAAAAGACAAATCTTGCTGAATAATATCAGCATTATTATAAACGCTTTGTTGATTGGTGTATTGGTGTACTGGATGCAAAACTTATCCGGAGGAATAGATTTTCCTGAGAAGGGTATTGAGCCGGTTTTCCCATCGATTGCGGTAATTTGTTTGTTTTTGGCAAATCTATTTATCAAGAAAGATGAGAGGCTCGTAAAATCTGTAGACAGACTGCGATAGCCTTACAACGATTTTTTGAGTGAGAACAGCTTCCTTTTTTGGGAGCTGTTTTTTTATTTTCCCACAGATTTCGCAGATTTGCACAGATGTTTGAAAATAAAATTATATAATTAATTTAAAAAAGAGAATAAAGTCTGTGAGAATCCGTGAAATCTGTGGGACGTAAATAAATTAAGATTAGTTGCAACATTTTATATAAAACTGCTACTTATTCAATTGGTATAAAGAAATAATATAATTTAAATATGAAAAAAATAATCTATCTTTCCTTGTCATTTTTCGCAACTTCGGCTTTTGCACAGGATGTTTCCGAAGAAAGAGTAAAAACCGTTATTTCCACTCTGGCTTCAGACGAAATGAAAGGCCGTGAAATTGGCACTCCAGAAAATGACAAAGCGGCAGGATATATCGCACAGCTTTTTAAAGAAAACAATCTTGAATACTGCACCGGAAATTCTTACCTCATTCCTTTTAATTATAACGGAAAAACAGCTTACAACGTTTGCGGAATTAAAAAAGGAAAATCTGAGAAAATTTTAGGATTTTCAGGACACTTTGATCATATCGGAGTAAACAATAACTCTGGTGACAACATTTATAACGGTGCAGACGACGACGCAAGCGGAATCACAACTCTGGTAGGAATTGCCGATTATTTTAAAAGTAAAACACCAGAATTCTCAATGGTTTTCATAGCATTCAACGGTGAAGAAAAAGGAATGCTGGGTTCGATCGCTATTTCTGAAGACAAAAAATTAGATCACGTTTATAAAAACCTTTCTGCTTTATTTAATTTTGAAATGGTCGCAACAGAAGCTGAGTTTGGAAAAAACACAGTCTTTATTACAGGAGATGAATTTTCTGATCTTGACGAATTGTTTAATAAAAATGCAGTAAACGGTCTGAAAATCTATCCCGATCCTTATGCAAAGCAACAATTATTTTACCGGTCAGATAATGTAAGCTTTGTGAAAAAGAAGATCATTGCGCATTCTATTTCAACAGCAGACATGAGCAAAATACAACATTACCATGAGGTAAATGATGATATGAGCATCGTAAATTCTGAAAACATGACGCAGATTATCAATAATTTTGCAAAGACTTTGGAGAAATTAAACCCCAAAAACTTCAAACCAAAGTACAGCGATAAAGTAAATTTCAATTAAGAACGTCTATCATTTATATTTTAAGTAATTTTGCTATCCAATTTTATTGAATGAACGAATATAGAAAAATACTCAAATTCGCCCGTCCGCATCAGAAATATATTTACGGAAGTTTATTCTTCAACCTTTTATATTCTGTATTTCAGATTGCTTCTTTAGGAACCATTCTTCCGGTTTTAGGGATGCTTTTTGGAACCATCAAACGTGAAGACTTCAAATCTGCTCCTGTATATTCCGGAGATCTTGTAGATTTATTTTCTTATTTAAAAACCTACTCAAATTATTATATTCAAACTTTAGTTGATGATTACGGTACGCTGAATGTTTTAGCATGGCTTTGTATCATCACGGCTTTCATGTTTTTACTGAGGAATGTTTTCAGATATTTAGGATCTTTTCTCTTAATTAATTATCGTGTAGGTGTTACCAAAGACCTTCGTGGCGCAATGTATCGTAAGGTTTTGGCTTTACCTGTTTCATTTTTTACCGAAAGCAGAAAAGGAGATATGATGTCTCGTATGTCGAATGATGTAGGTGATGTGGAAGGAAATATTCTGGGAAGTCTTGTTGATTTGATCAACGCTCCGTTTATGTTAATCAGTACGTTGATCAGTCTTTTCTGGTTGAGTTCTGAGCTTACACTTTTCTCTCTTTTGGTTTTACCGGTCATGGGAACAATGATTGCTTTAATCGGAAAAAGCTTGAAAAAAGATTCTCACGAAGCACAAAATGAAATGGGAACCATCTTCTCTATCGTTGATGAAACCTTGAAATCTTCAAAAGTAATTAAGATTTTCAGCGCCGAAAAAATCATGGACAACCGTTTTATGGGTTCCATGCAGAAATGGATCAACAGCTCGATCAGATTGGGCAGAAAAAAAGAACTGGCTTCGCCAATAAGCGAATTCCTGGGCTCTGTTACCTTCTTAATCATTGCATGGTACGGCGGAAAGCAGATTATTGTAGACCAAAGCATTGCTCCTGAAGATTTCCTGGTGTTTTTAGGAATGTTTTTCCAGATTTTGCCTCCGGTAAAGAGTTTGTCGGCTTCTATTTCTAATGTTCAGAAAGGGGAAGCTTCTTTGCACAGAGTTTTGGAAATTCTTGAGGCAGATGTAAAAATCGAGGAAGTTGCAGAACCTGTTTCAATCTCAACTTTAGATAAACAAATTGAATTCAAAGACATCGGTTTCTATTACGATAAATCTAATTTGATCCTAAAAAACTTCAGCCTTACGATTCCAAAAGGAAAAACAGTTGCATTGGTAGGGCAAAGCGGAAGCGGAAAAACAACAATCGCCAATCTTTTAGCACGTTTTTATGATGTTTCTGAAGGTCAGATTTTAATTGATGACACCGATATTAAGCATTTAAAAATCAGCGAGTACAGAAAACTTTTAGGAATGGTTACCCAGGAATCCGTACTGTTTAATGATACGGTGTACAACAATATTTTGATGGGTAAACCTGAAGCAACAAGAGACGAAGTGATTGCAGCTGCAAAAATTGCCAATGCAGACACATTTATTTCCCAGCTTCCGAATGGTTACGATACGAATATTGGTGACGACGGAGGAAAACTTTCCGGCGGACAGAAACAAAGAGTTTCTATCGCAAGAGCCGTTCTGAAAAACCCACCGATTATGATTCTGGATGAAGCCACTTCTGCTCTGGATACTGAATCTGAAAAATTTGTGCAGGATGCCCTTGAAAAAATGATGGAAAACAGAACTTCACTGGTTATTGCTCACCGACTTTCGACCATTCAGAAAGCTGACTGGATTGTCGTGATGGAAAAAGGCGATATCGTGGAACAAGGAAGCCATCAAGAGTTAATGGCAAGAAGAGGAACTTATCACAAATTGGTAGAACTTCAGAATTTTGACTAAACTATTTTAAATTCTATTTAAAATGAATCCGATACAAGAGTACTTCTACAGAATCGATGAGCCTGAAAGAAGTACTCTTTTGTTTTTAAGAAAAAAGATCTTAGAATCTGATCCCGAAAATATTACAGAGACTTTGAGTTTTGGCTTACCTTTTTAAGTTTAAAAAGAAAATGCTGTGTTATCTCTATTACAGCAAAAAACACAAAAAACATTACCTCAGTTTTTATCACGGTGATCGTTTAAATTATCCGCAACTCATCAGCGAAGGCAGAAAGAAGTTTAAAATTCTTTTAATTGATGAAAATGAGGATTTGCCTGTGGAATTTATTTTAAACCTTATTTTGGAAGTAAAAAAGCATATTAAATAAACTATTAAAATTTTAAATAAATGCTATAATAATATCAAGACAAAAAAGCCGCTTCTCTCAAAGCGGTCTTTATCTTTAAATATTTTCATTAAAATATTAATCTCTCATTTTAGCAATTACATCAACTCCGCCTTTGATTTTATCTCCGATCTTACCAACAATTTTATGAAAATATATAATCGTCTATTCCAAAGTTTTTTTACTCTTTTAATAATAGTAATTTAAAATCTTTATTCTGAACTACTATATTTTGTTGTATTTTATCTTTTGAGTAAGAAAAAGTCTGTAATGGACTACAAATTTTGCCTTTTTTGTATTTTTCATTACTATTAATACTGTCCAGAATGAATTTTTTTTCTTCACAATAGAGTTCTAATCTATTTTCGGTTAATTTCCATTTTCCTTTTTCTATTTGAGCGCAGGTTAAGTATTCATAAGTATAATCTTCGTTTAATTTTAGAGTTAATTGAGGAATAAAATTTCCGTATTTTAATTTATTTATATAATTATATTCCGGAGCGACATAAACACCAAATACTTGCTCAGTTTTTTTTGCTGAGCAAGATAAAAGTGAAATAAGTATTACAAATAATACTTTCATTTGTTATTTACAGAATCATTACTACTAAATATATGTATTATTTTTTATTATAAAACTCTTTATTTAAAAACAAAAAAAAACTGCCTTTTTCAAAGCAGTCTTTATATATTTTCATTAAAATATTAATCTCTCATTCTAGCAATCACATCAACTCCACCTTTGGTTTTGTCGCCGATCTTACAGACGATTTCCGTATCAAGCGGTAGGAAAATATCCATTCTTGAACCGAATTTAATGAAACCAAATTCATGACCTGCTTTTGCGGTATCGCCTTCATTACAATAGAAAACGATTCTTCTTGCTACATAACCTGCAATTTGTCTGAAAACCACAGTGTGCTTCGTTAAGCTTTCCACCGCAACAGTCGTTCTTTCATTTTCTGTAGAAGATTTTTCGTGCCAAGCAACAAGATATTTACCGGGATGATATTTTTTATAAATTACATTACCCGAAACAGGATATCTGCAAATATGCACATTCAGCGGAGACATGAAAATAGAAACCTGAATCGCTTTTTCTTTGATAAACTCATCCTCTTCTACTTCTTTAATCATTACAACCTTTCCGTCAACCGGAGCAATTACATTTTCCACATGATCCAGAATATCACGATTCGGAACTCTGAAGAACCAAAATACAAGACTGTAAATAACCAGTAACGGTACAATGATCAGAAGCGACCACATTTCAAGAAAATAAATAGATGCCGCTGCAATAACTGCGAAAAGTATAGATGCTACCGTGATGGTTCCTTTCGACTCTTTATGTAATTTCATAATGGTATTAATTGTTGCTTGTTATAGACATCACACTTGTGAAGCATAACTAAAATATTGTTTAAATAAATCTTTCTAAAATAAAGTACAAATATACAACAGGAACGCAGATTAAAAAACTGTCTAGCCTGTCTAATACTCCACCGTGTCCGGGAATGATATTTCCGCTGTCTTTTACACCAAAATTTCTTTTAAGCTGGCTTTCTACCAAATCTCCCAAAGGTGCAAATGCAGCGATCAGAAAACCTACAACCATCCAGTTTCCTCGAAGCTGCGGCTGATATTGTTCCACAAAATAAGACAAGACTAAAGTTAAAACAACACCTCCGATGTAGCCTTCCCAGGTTTTTTTTGGTGAAATTTTGGGGGCCATTTTATGTTTTCCGAAGAATTTCCCCACGAGATAGGCAAAGGTATCGCTGCTCCAGATCAAAATAAATAAGAAAATAACTTCCAGTGAAAATGTATTTTCAACTGAAGAATATTTAGGTAAACCTAAGGCAAAAGAAAACGGTAATGCCACATAGATTACCGTAAAAATAAGCTTTCCGCTGTCTATGTAAAGTTCGTTTGAAAATTTAAATAAAGTAATTACCGCAATAAGAGTTAATGAAATTGCAAGGATTTCCGACAGCCTAAAGTCGAAATAAAAGCCGTGTTCAAAATATCTTTTAGAAAAAACATAAAAAATAAAAATCACGAGAGGAAATACGATCCACTTTTCGTAACCGTCACCAAACTTCATAATCTTCATGCATTCCCAGGTTCCTACCAAAAGCAGTAAGCTGATTAGTCCGTAATAAAGATATTGCTGCTGAACGAGACCGGGAGAAACCGAATCTAGCAATTGCACACCAAAAGGTGTTGCACAAAGAAATATTACGGCTACATAAACCAGCCCTGAAATTGTTCTCTGAATAAGATTTTTGTCCAAAATTTAAAATTTAGAAAGCGATACTAATCTTCTATTAAAAGTAAAAACAGCTTTGTATTATTGTTTGCAGCAGCATCCAGCTTAGAGTGGTTTCCGCTGATTGAAGTCAGGTTTTTGATATTTCCGGTACGTTTTATCTTGCCCATTGCGTCATTCAGATTATTGACGATCTGGGAAACGTTTGCCATAATAATAATTTTACCCGGCAGTCTTGAAGAATGATAATGCAGAATGTTATTGTGCGAAAGCATGATTCTGCCGTCGTACGCAATAAGATATTCGCATGAGATAAAAGCCGCATCATTATGCGATTGTAATTCTGGTGTATTATTGATTTTAATTACATTCAAAAACCCCTGAAGATCTTTATCACAACAAAAAACAGAGTTTATTCCCTCGATTTTCAAAATCTGGTTCAGGGTCTGCAATGCTTCTGCCTCATCTGCGCAATAGTTGAAAAAGCCACCAGAATGCGTAAATAATTGCGCAAACTTGTAGTCGAGATCTGTTTACATCCTGTTCGTTTGATTGCTCTTCTTCTTTTTCCTTTAGCGGAATCGTGTTGGTAACCGGTTTTTCTGTCAACTCAGGATCCCACGCTCTTTTCCCGAAGATATCTTCAAGATCTTCACGGAAGATCACTTCTTTTTCCAGAAGTTTGTTTGCCAAAGCATCCAGCTTATCTTTATTATCGGTAAGAATCTGAATGGCTCTATCGTATTGATTCTCGATAATACTCTTGATTTCAACATCAATTTTCTTAGCTGTTTCTTCAGAGTAAGGTTTTCCAAAAGAATATTCAGACTGGCCAGAGCTGTCATAGTAAGAAATATTACCGATGTTTTTACTCAAACCATAGATGGTGACCATTGCCTGAGCTCTTTTGGTAACACTTTCAAGATCTGAAAGCGCACCTGTAGAAATATTGTTAAATATCACCTGTTCTGCTGCTCTACCTCCTAAAGTTGCACACATTTCGTCCAACATTTGTTCGGTTGTAGTCAATTGTCTTTCTTCCGGTAGATACCAAGCTGCACCCAAAGAACGCCCTCTCGGAACGATGGTCACTTTAAGAAGCGGTGAAGCGTGCTCTACTAACCATGAAATCGTTGCGTGACCAGCTTCGTGATAAGCAACTCTTTTCTTTTCAGAAGGTTTGATCGCTTTATTTTTCTTCTCAAGACCGCCGATAATTCTGTCTACCGCATCCAGGAAATCCTGTTTTGTTACAGATTCGTGATTGTTTCTTGCTGCAATTAATGCTGCTTCGTTACAAACATTGGCGATATCTGCTCCGCTAAATCCCGGAGTTTGCTTAGATAAAAACTCTCGGTCTATATTTTCGTCTAATTTGATTTTCTTTAAATGAACATCAAATATCTGTCTTCTTTCATGAAGTTCAGGAAGGTCTACAAAGATCGAACGGTCAAAACGGCCGGCTCTCATTAAAGCTTTATCTAAAATATCTGCTCTGTTGGTTGCCGCCATAACGATAACGTTGGTGTCGGTTCCGAAACCATCCATTTCTGTTAAAAGCTGGTTTAGGGTATTTTCTCTCTCGTCGTTTCCGCCTGAGAAATTATTTTTACCTCTTGCTCTACCAATAGCATCAATCTCATCGATGAAGATAATCGCAGGAGATTTAGCTTTAGCCTGAGCAAAAAGATCTCTTACTCTCGAAGCTCCTACCCCAACAAACATTTCCACAAAATCTGAACCTGATAATGAGAAGAAAGGAACTTTAGCCTCACCTGCAACAGCTTTTGCCAACAAAGTTTTACCAGTTCCCGGAGGACCTACCAATAATACTCCTTTAGGAATTTTTCCTCCTAATTTGGTGTATTTCTCAGAGTTTTTAAGAAAGTCTACCACTTCCTGTACTTCTTCTTTAGCACCTTCCAAACCTGCAACATCTTTGAATGTTACCTGAATTCTTTCTTTCTCATCAAAAAGTTTAGCTTTAGATTTTCCTATCGAGAAAATTTGTCCGCCGGGACCGCCACCGCCGCCCATTTTTCTGAAAAGAATGAAATAGAAAAGACCTAAGATTGCAATCCATATCAATGCCTGAATAAGTATGCTCATTAAAGGGCTTTCTCCTTCTGCATAATCTTTGGTTGTTTTCAGCGCAGGATTTTCAGCTTTCAGTGTTTCAAATTTTGACAGAAACAACTGCAAATCGCCATATTTCAGAGTATAATCTGCTTTTGGAGTCATTCCCAATGACGAGAACGGGTTTGTACTTTTATCCTGAGCTTTTACCATTTCTGCTTTCGCAGCTTTCGTTAAATAAACTTCAGCATTTTGTTTTTGTTTGTCTATTAAAACTTTCTGAATCTTCCCAGCCTGCATCTCTTTGAAGAACGAATCTTCATCGATCGATTTTGCACTGCTGTCTCCCACAGAGTTGAAGACAAAAAATAGCAGAAGTGCTACTATCATTACAGGGAAAAACCAGTTAAATCCTTTATTATTCATTTATTACTTTTAAAATTTATATTTCACTTTCTATTTTTGTGATTTTTGCATCTCCCCAAAGCTCTTCGATGTCGTAATATTCACGGGTCTGCTTCTGGAAAATATGCACCACCACTGTAACGTAATCTACCAAAACCCACATTGAGTTTTCTGTACCTTCTACATGCCAAGGTCTGTCCTGAAGATCGTTTCTTACCTTTTTTTCTACATTTCCTGCCAATGCCGAAACTTGCGTATTTGAGTTTCCGCTACAAATGATGAACGTTTCTGCAACTGAATTTTCGATTTTGGTAAGGTCAAAAATCATAATATCTTCACCTTTTACATCTTGTATTGCCTCTACAATTTTATCTATTAGCGCTTGCTTTTCTGCTGTTTTATTCATTAAAATATACTATAATCTGCAAATTTATTGTTTTTCTTTTACTTTAGCCTTACTTTTAGGCTTTTAAAGTCTTAAAGTTTTCTTAAATGAGTGAGCTATTTTACCGCAATGCATGTTCTTCTACTAATGACGAAATATCTGACGTTTTACTTTATCCGCAATCAAATTTTGTTGGTCTTTACACATTCAATCAAATAAAAGGACGGGGACAATACGGAAACTCCTGGACATCAGCAGCAGAACAAAATCTTGCTTATACATTGGCGGTAAAAACCTCATGCATTTTGCACTCAGATTTTCTGTTCAATTATTATACCGCAATTGCTGTACAAAATTACGTTGCCAATCTGACTGAAAAGATAGTAAAAATAAAATGGCCGAATGACATTATCGTAGGAAATAAAAAAGTCGCCGGAATATTAATTGAAAAGAAAAAAATCAATCAGGAAAACTATTTTATCATCGGAATAGGAATCAATATTTTACAGGAAAAATTTGATGAAATTTCTAATGCAGGATCACTTTTAACACAAACCGGAGAAAGATTAAATCTAAAACAATTTACAGAAAATCTACATTCATTTTTGATTGAAAAACTCAATCACATTCCGAATGATGATGAAATTTCAGCTCAGTTTAATTTAAATTTATTCAGAAAAGATGAGATTTCGGTTTTTGAATTAAATAATATAAGACAAAATGGCATCATTAAAAATGCTGACGAAAACGGTAATATCTGGATAGAATTGGAGGAATCGGGATTACAATCTTTTTACCACAAAGAAATCAAGCTTCTTTATTGATTGGCTCGTTTTAAATATAAAAACAGAGTAATCGGGAAGAAAATAAGATTCGGAAACCACATTGCCAACGCAGGAGACATACTTTTGTTCTCTGAAACCACTTTTAAAGCTTCAAAAGAAAATACAAATACGAACGCCAAAGAAATACCGATCGCAAGATTAATCCCCAAACCTCCTCTCTTTTTTTGAGAAGAAAGTGAAAGCGCCAAAAACGTAAGAATAATAATGGAAACCGGCATTGAAGTACGCTGATGAAACTCATTCAGGTGAGAATTGAGGTTGCTGTTTCCTTTATCTTTTTCGCGCTCGATAAATTTTATAAGATCGGGAGTTGTTTTATTTTGTCCTAAAAGCTCGTTTGGAAAAAGCTCTTCAGGATCTTGACCGTAATTTTTCTTCAGCTCAAAACCTTGCCCCAGTTTTTCGGAATCGTCTTTATTGATGGTTTTTTCAAGATAACTATTCAGCACAAAATTTTTCTTGTCTTGCTGCCAAAAAACATCGGTTGCTTTAAGTTCATAGATAAGCTTTCGGTTTTTATCAAACTTTTGATACAGAAATCCGTAGCCTCTTTTTTCTCTTTTATTCCACGAATTAACGAAAATATATTCCGTCTTGCTGAGCTGTGCCGAAACGGGAGCAGTACCAAGAATTTTCTCTTTATTTGCAGCGTTGTAAGTGTAAGCTTCGAGCTGGTTTTTCTTAATATTCGCCCAAGGTAAAACGAAATGGTTCACCGTTAAAGAAATAAGGGCAATAAAAAGAGAAGTCAGCAAATAAGGTCTTGCAAACCTGTGAAAACTTGCTCCACTGCTTATAATCGCTACAATCTCGGTATTGTTTGCCATTCTTGAGGTAAAATAAATCACCGATATAAAAACAAGAATCGCCAGGAAAGTAACGACAAGATTGATGATCCAGTAAGGATAAAAATGGATGAGAAAGTAAGTTACATCCAGTTTAGGATCAATCTCAGTTGCTTTTTCAATCCTGGGAATTTTCTGCTGAACATCAATTACCAGAACCACAATAGACAGCAAAATCAACATGAAACTAAAGGTTCCAAGGTATTTTTTTACGATATATCCGTCTACTATTTTAAGCATTCTATTTAATTTTTAATAGGATTTTATTTTAAGATCCTATTTTTATTTTTTATCATTAACAAATAGGACTACGTCCTATTCTGGGTTAAGTCGTCCTTTCAGGACTCACCGTTTGTTTTTAATTTTTAAAGTCTTTGTCTCAACACAGGAACTACAGAATTTTTCCACTGATAAAAATCTCCTGCTAAGATATGCTCTCTTGCTACTTTTACCAAATCTAAATAAAACGCAAGGTTATGGATGGATGCAATCTGTTTTGCCAGATATTCTTTAGACACAAACAAATGACGCAAATATGCCTTTGAATATTCTCGGTCTACGAAGCTTGTTCCGAACTCGTCTAACGGAGAAAAATCTTTCTTCCATTTTTCGTTTTTCATGTTCATCACACCTTGCCACGTAAAAAGCATTGCGTTTCTGGCATTTCTTGTCGGCATTACACAATCCATCATATCGATTCCTAAACCGATTGATTCTAAGATATTCCATGGAGTTCCTACTCCCATCAAATATCTTGGCTTGTCTTTAGGTAAAATATCGGTAACCTCATCGGTGATTCTGTACATTTCTTCTTCAGGCTCCCCTACAGAAAGTCCGCCGATTGCATTTCCTTCCGCTCCCGCTTCTGCAATAACTTCTGCCGAAATTTTTCTTAAATCTGAATAAGTAGAACCCTGAACAATTGGAAAGAATCTTTGTTTATGACCGTATAATTCAGGATTTTCTGCATTATAATCGAGGCATCTTTTTAACCAGCGGTGCGTCATCTCCATCGATTTTTTCACCTGATTATATTCTTCCGGATAAGCAACACACTCGTCAAAAGCCATAAAAATATCTGCCCCGATCTGTCTCTGGATTTCCATTGATTTTTCCGGAGTAAATAAATGATAACTTCCGTCGATATGAGATTTGAATTTCACGCCTTCTTCAGACATTTTCCGGCTTCCCGAAAGAGAAAAAACCTGAAAACCTCCTGAATCGGTAAGAATCGGAAGATCCCAATTCATAAATTTGTGTAAACCTCCTGCAGCTTCCATCACTTCCATTCCGGGACGAAGATAAAGGTGATAGGTATTTCCCAAAATAATCTGAGCTTTAATATCGTCTTTTATCTCTCTCTGATGAACGGTTTTCACACTGGCTACAGTTCCTACAGGCATGAAAATCGGTGTCTGAACAGTTCCGTGATCTGTATGTAAAACTCCGGCTCTTGCTTTGCCCTCTGAGGTTTTTTCTATATTAAAAAAATTCATTCTTATACATTTTAAAATGCTTTGCGAGAAAGCATTACTTCATTATCGTCTTTCCAGTTTTGGTAATTCTATATTTTTTAAATCAGTATTACCTTTTATTTTCTTTTCAGACTTCGGGTCTTTTTCTATAATAATTTTCTGGGCATCTTCTACAATCCCCTTCATTTTCTGCTTCACGATATAATAACGGTAGCTTGCAACAAAATCTTCAGTTTTCACCTCATGATTTTTCAGAATAAATCTTGTTCCGCTCTCAAGGTTGGTTCCCGGATACAAAAAAATCACCTGATCGTTAATCGCCAGATCAGCAATAATTTCTGCCATTTTGGTTTTACCGACAAGATTATCTGGCTTATCAATGTATTCGTTGCACGAAAACAGGCACATTAAAACAAAAATAAAGAACAGCTTTTTCATAATCTGTTGATTATTGATTTCCATTTTAAATTTAAAACACCAAACACAGCTTCATGAATGATGCCGCCATTCATTTTACTTTCACCCAAAATTCTGTTGGTAAAAATAATAGGAACTTCTACAATTTTGAAACCTTTTTTGAAGGCTCTGAATTTCATTTCAATCTGAAAGCCATATCCCTTTAATTTTACATTATCTAAACCGATTTCTTCTAAAACTTTTCTTGAAAAGCATACGAAACCAGCTGTCGTATCATGAATCGGGAGACCTAAAATAAATCTCACATATTTTGAGGCAAAATAAGACAGCAAAACGCGTCCCATTGGCCAATTAACCACATTTACCCCTCGAGAATAACGAGACCCGATTGCCATATCTGCATTTTTGCAGGCTTCGAAAAGTTTTGGTAAATCTTTCGGGTCATGAGAAAAATCGGCATCCATCTCAAAAATATAATCATAATTGTTTTGAAGTGCCCATTTAAAACCATGAATATATGCCTTTCCTAAGCCATCTTTAACGTGTCTTACGGAAAGATGAAGCGTATGAGGAAACTTTTGCTGAAGCTCTTTTACAATGCCTGCCGTTTTATCCGGCGAAGAATCGTCTACTACCAAGACGTGAAACTCTTCTTCCAATGCAAAAACAGCGGAAATTATATTTTCTATATTCTCCTTTTCGTTATAAGTGGGAATGATGACGAGTTTTTTCATTTCAATTTGCAAAGATAGTTTATTTAAGCTTTTTATTTTAAACAAAATAATCGATAATTTTGCAAAAAATATTGCGTGCCCGGATTACTAAATTTCAAAAACGAAGTAAGAATACCCGAAAATAATGATTGGGTGGTTTTTATCCTTATCGGCTGTCTTTTTTTATACATCTTTATGATGAATGTGATAGAGCGTGAAGCCAATCTCAAAGATTTTCTTCTGCAGAAATATTATGATGCGAGCAATAACCTTCCGAGCTGGATTATCACTTCGATTGTCACCGTTTCAAGCCTAAGCGTTCTGGTTTCACAATACATTCCGATTATCCCGAAATACGTTGCAGATTAAATAGCGCATTTATTTATTATCTGTGTTTTTTCTCTTTTGTGTTCATTTTCAAGGTATTTTTCTATTTATTTCACAGAAACAACATATTACCACAGAAATGGTATTATAAATTTTTGTATATTTGCACCCTCCAAATTGCTCCACTGTTGATGCTTTGGAAGTTATTATTTATTTAATAAAAGTACAAGATGAGAATAAAGTCAATATTGGTTTCTCAACCAGCGCCTAGTGAGTCTTCTCCATACCTGGAAATTGCGAAGAAGGAAAAAATAAAGATTGACTTCCGCCCCTTTATCCACGTCGCAGGAGTAGACAACAAAGAACTTAGAACACAAAAAATAGATCTTACGCAGTATACCGGTATAATTTTTACCAGTAAAAATGCGATTGACCACTATTTCAGACTTGCCGAAGAATTAAGGTTTGCCGTACCAGATACGATGAGATACATCTGTCAGTCTGAGGCAATTGCCAATTATCTTCAGAAGCATATTGTGTACAGAAAAAGAAAGATCAGTTTTGGTGAAAAAAACTTTTCAGATCTTTTGCCTCTTTTCAAAAAATTCCCTTCCGAAAAATATTTGTTGCCATCTTCAGATGTTTTAAGTCCGGATATTCCGAAAACCCTTGATGCAGCAAATATCGAGTGGACGAGAGCAATCATGTACAGAACAGTCTGTAGTGATTTGACAGACATCAACATTAAAGATTACGACATGTTGATTTTCTTCAGCCCGCAAGGAATAAAGTCTCTGCAACAAAACTTCCCGGATTTCAAACAGGAAGAAACAAAAATAGGAGTTTTCGGCCCTACAACTTCAGCTGCTGCAGAAGAGGCCGGTTTAAAAGTAGATTTAATGGCTCCGACAAAAGAAACGCCTTCAATGACTATGGCATTAGAAAAATATATTAAAGCCCTTCATAAATAGACTTTAAATAGATCGATAAAAACAGCCGTCTTTTCAGTAATACGAAAAGATGGTTTTTTTTTAAGTAAATTTGAACAAGAA
>NZ_JBFRGA010000016.1:0-24321 GCF_052115105.1 Chryseobacterium sp. 2TAF14 | reverse complement strand
AACCGGAGGTTCCGTTTTCCGACCGTCTCAGAATGCGGCAGGGATTTCAGAGAATCATCATACCGGGATCAACCGATTGGTAAAATTATCTTTGGTCATTGAAGGTAAGGTGATCAAATATTACAAGCATTTCAGGCTCACGCAGAGCTCGCAGAAGCATCATGAGTTTACGCTGACTTTAGCGCACGATACTTTGGGTGACCGCCAAACCCATACTTTGGAAGAAGCCAACAAATTTTTAGGTAAAAGATTAACGGCCGTAATTTCTTATAAAGACATCGAAAACAGTCCGGAACGCACTTTTGTAGGCGTTATCACCGGAGTTGGTTTCAGTCAGGAAAAAATGAGCCTTGGAAATATCGTTTTATCGGGTTACAGTCCGACTATTTTACTGGATGGAGCACCTCATACTCAGAGTTTTGGCGGAAACCAGGCGGTGAATATGGGAATCATTGCGGAAGAAGTTATCAAACAGGGGTTAGATAAAAGCCGTTTCGATATCAGGATCGATACGAATGATTATTCCCAGATCATTTACAGCAGCCAGTATGATGAAACGCATTACAATTATCTGGCTAGAATGGCAGAAGCATATGGCGAACAGTTTTATTATGACGGCGAAGTTCTTCATTTCGGGAAACTTCCGCCACAAAATAAGCCTATTAAATTAACCTACGGAAGCAGCGCCAACGATATTAAAGTAGAATTAAAAGCAGTTCATACAAAACCGCAATTCTACGGTTACAACAGCAATAAAAATGAAGTTTTAAAATCAGGTTCCACCCCGATTCAGCATGTGGGAGAACTGGCAAAAACAGCTTATCAGCACAACGATACAATTTATAAAACCCCATCATTACAGGTTGCCCCGATTAAAGCAACAACGC
Organism: Chryseobacterium sp. 2TAF14; assembly: GCF_052115105.1. NCBI lineage: Bacteria > Pseudomonadati > Bacteroidota > Flavobacteriia > Flavobacteriales > Weeksellaceae > Chryseobacterium > Chryseobacterium sp. 2TAF14. The sequence goes on along the minus strand of NZ_JBFRGA010000016.1, from coordinate 23,434 downwards.
ATTTAGATGTAGAATATTCCCAAAAAAGCGCATCAGGAAGTGAGGCGGTGAATGTATTCAATCTTTCAGGCTCTACAACGGTTCCATTTTTACATCCGGGATGCAGCGTAGATATTGAAATGCGTAAACCTGATACGAATGAAACCTCGTATTTCACAAGAATCATGATCACCGAAACAACGCATGAGATTGATACGATCGGTCATTACACGGGAAGTTTTGCAGGAATTGCATCCGATACGGGCTTTTTACCAAAACCGGAATTTACAGTTCCAATTGCACAACCGCAGATTGCAACAGTCATTTCCAACACCGATCCTGAAGGACAGGGAAGGGTTCAGGTAAGATTTGACTGGCAAACGAATGACACGACGCATTTCATAAGAATGATGAGTCCTGATGCAGGAGGAACCGATCAGATTACCCAAAACCGAGGTTATGTAGCAATACCTGAAGTTGGCGACCAGGTGATGGTAAATTTTGTGCACAACCATCCCGACAGACCTTTTGTAATGGGCGGAATGTTTCATGGGGGAACAGCTTTAGGCGGTTTTGCAGATAACCGTGTGAAATCAATTATGACGCGAAGCGGACATAAAGTGGTTTTCACAGAAGATGAAAGTATTATAATTACCGATAAAAGCGGCAATGAAATTCACTTAGATACAACGGGAAGTAACATCAATATCACAGCTCCAGAAACAATGACATTGAACTGCAAGAATATGTTTATTAATGTGTCTGAAAATATGACAACGAATGTAGGAATGGATCAGTCTGATACGATAGGAATGAACAGAACCCAAAGTATAGGATTGAATGCCACCCAAAGTGTGGGAGCAATGAAAATGACTTCTGTAGTCGGCGATACCAGTATGTTTATCACAGGAAAATTAACGGAGATGATTGAAGGTGATGTACATAGTGAAACCAAGAAAGAAAGAAATGAATTATCACATGAAGATATTCAGTTTACTTCAGAAAAAAGTATTACAAAAAATGCACAATCTGAGGTGAAAAACAACAGCGGCGAAGTAAGCAAAAACCATTAGCCATGTYTAGAACCCGAATTGTAAAAGGAAAATATATCAAAACGGTTGGAGGTAATTACAATATTTCTGCAGAGGGAAACGTATTTTCTTCAGCCGGCGGTCTGGTTCAGGAGAAAGGTTATGATAACGGAGTTACCTACGGAAGTTTTGAAAGAATTGGAAGCAATGTAAACGAAGATTTTGAAATTTCATTTTCGCTGAACAAAGATAAAATGTATTCTACGGTAGTTCCTTTTGGAATACTGGATTTTGAAGGAAATTATGAGAACGCCAATTTTGCTTTTAATTATTCATTATTACTGAGCAATATCGATTCTTTAGAATTTAAAATTTTAAATGAAGACGGCAGTACATTATTTGCCATTACCAATTTACCGGAAATTGTCGTTACAGCAAGAAGGCTTCCCAAGCTTTCGCAAGATATTAAAGATAAAAAGCCGGAATATGATTTTTCTGCTCCGATTAGAGTCTGGGATTGGAAAACTGTTTTCAATCCGTACAATACTCCGCCTTCAGATTATACCAAAATTGGTTCGTATGTTATTTTTTGGGATGGTTTTGATAATGAAAATATTTATGACAGTTCAAAATTTAATAATAAAAAACTGAAAGCCGTAATCACCGCAAGCAAAAACGGCAAAGAAAAATCTAAAGAGGTAGAGTTTTCTACAAAATATTCAGAAGTAGATTGGGCAGACGTAAAAATTGATAAGAATAACAAAAAGATTGATACTACCTTAAGAATAAATTTAAAAGACGGCGGAGCAGAAGGATTGGAATGCAGCTCCTACATGACAGGTGCAAGAGATGAAACGCATTGGGAAGAAAGATGTCCTTGGGATAAAATACCAGCAACTTCACTCATTGCCGGAAAACCTCCTATTAAAACCAGAACAAGAAGTTTTGCCGATTTAGAAAAGCTCGCCATCGACGGACTTAATTACCACTGGGGAAGAAATAAAAACCACGTAGCCGCCAAAGATGTTAAAATTGTAGGCGAATCGTATGAAGTATTTACAAACGCAATAAATACAGAGGACAATGCAATGGATGATATAAGCCTGGTTTACAATACCAACGGTAACTGGATGCGTTCCGGAAATCCGGGTTCAGCAACTTTAAACCCGATTTCCTGGGTTGGGAATTTGGTTTCGCGGGAAGCGGTATGTTATAATGTTGGATACATAAAATATTCTAACGGATGGAACTATGAATCAGAATCTAATGAAGATGTAAGTTTTAAAGAAACTTCTGCGCATGAAGTAGGGCATGAAATTCTCAAATCATATGGTGGTACAAATTATTCTTATGGTCACAAAGGTAGTGTGAATGTTGTCACTCAAAGCAATAGCAGCACTTCTACAAATTACCCTGTAACAGGTGAAATAGATATTATGCCTTATTATAATAATTACATTCCGATTTCAGAAAGAAGAAGAATGGTGGCAGCAGAAAAAGATGTATTGGGCTTGATTTGGTTAACAAAAATTAAAATTAAATAATAATTAGTAATGAAAATCTTTCTTTTAAATATCATTCTAATAACCTCATCTTTCAGTGGCTGTAAAGATCGGCCTAAATTTTATGAAGGTTATATTTATACCAAAGAAAAGAAACCTCTCACCAATGTAAAAATTTGCGAACTTGGTACAACAAATTGTTCTGAAACTGATAGTAAAGGATTTTTTAAAATTAAAAAAGATTCTGAAAGAATAAGTGATCTCATAGTCCTTTATAAAAACAATCCTATAGATACAATAAAAACAGTGTGGACTCAACATGGAGAACGAATTGGCTATTCATTCCTTGAAGGCAAAAAAGATACTTTGTTTGTGGATCTTAAATAATAAATCCTGATTGTAGATAATTTTTATTGTAAAACATCTTAAAATTAATCATATCAATGTGAAAATTTTAGGAAATAATACATTGAACTCCTTTGTGCGAAGGAGTTTTTTCTTGTTTTCATCTAAAGTCGTAGAATTACGACATCAAATCGTAGTATTACTACAAAAACTGAGATTTATCAGATTTATAGCCCTAAAAGAAATCAATGGTTCTATCTTTGAGTCAACCAAATCACAAAATATTAATTGTTCAAAATTTACAAAACATGGCAGACAATTCAAGAGGAATCTTAAAATTCAACGGAAGCGAAGGACAAAAATTACTAAAGCTTAACTACAGCGTATCGCGATCTACGGATGTTTCAGGACGCGTAGCTTCTGATCCTTCCAATGCAATCATTAAATTGACGATCGAAGCAACAGAAAAATCTGAAATTCTTGAAAGCTTGCTTAATGGTAAGTATAAGCCGACAACCGGTGAGATCACTTTCAACAAATCTCACGAAGAAGGTACTTTGATTACCCTTAACTGGGAAAACGGATACGTTATTCAGCACGAAGTAGATTTTGATGCAATAGACACAAACTCAATGCTGATCAGTTTTATAGTAAGCGCAGAAAAAATCAATTACGGTACAGCTGCTTACGAAGGAGTTTGGCCGGGAGCATAATTTCCCGCTTAAGAAAGATAAATGTGTATGAATAAAACTATCCATACACATTTTTCGATATACTGCCATTTTTGTTCTAAAACAATCCTTAATTTCTAAAACTTTCCGGTTATGAATCAAAGTGAAGTAAACGAAATTCAAGAATTAAATTCATTTAAATATGCCTGGTACAGAAACGGAAAATATTCTGTAAACGTAAAGTCATATCTTACTTTAGGCAACGGAAAAGCAAACGAAACAGAAACAGAAGAGATATGGGAAATTATTCCGGGAGAATACAAGCATATCGAAATTCTTATTTCAGACAAAAAATATATCCGCTTTGATGCTCAGATGAAGCCTTTCTACGAGATTCTGGATCAGGTAAACAGGGCCACCGGAAATCTGGCTTTACTCCTTGATGAAGATAAAACGATCGAGAAGATTGAAAATGAAGCAGAAATTCTTGAAAAATGGGAAGAAATAAAACGAAAAGAGCTTCGTTTTCTGCAATTGGTAAAAGACTCTTACAACGAGATCATCCATATTTACGATAAAGAATTTCAGAGAATTGATGATAATATTAAAGCAAACCTTCTTTATCAAATCATTTTTTATCCGTTTCCGAATACCGGAGCAAGCTTTTCAAAAGAAGGAGAATTTAAAGAAAGGCAATTTCTTTCAACCCTTTTTCCGGGAGAAAAAATAATCTACGATACCCATTATCAATTTGTTGAAAATAAAGATAAATTCCAGATGAACATTAAGGGAAACCTTAAAAGTCATACCGGAGATTTTGAAGAAATTTATGCTCGAAATTATCAGAAAACTTTAAACATTCCTTTAGAATACGATTTGATGATGGAAGGCGAATATATTTATAATCCGGATTCCGTTTTATCTGAAATTGTATTTCATGTAAAAGAAAAGCTGAACGAAAAAATGCTCTATGTCTGCAGATATCATATTCAATTAATAACATAAAAAATATGAGTCAACTATATATCGCACAAGAAACTCCGCTCATGTGTACCAGCGGAAGACGGCTGATCGGGATAGGAGTCAGTTCCCAGTCGAGTGTTTATCTTAAAAATGGCTCAAAACTGATGGCTACCGAAGACGATCGTTTCAAAGACAATTTTATATGTCCGCAAATGATGGTTGCCGGAGCCATTGCCGGAGTCGGAATTGCCGCTGCATTGGGAGCAGGAAGTATTTTTGTTTTTGCCGCTGCAGCTTGGGCTGGAAGCGCGCTTATCGACGATTGTCTCAATATCTGCTCATTTCTTACAAAAGGAAGCGACTGGACGAATACGCACCCAAAAGTAAAAGTTGAAGGTAAAAAACCGCTTCTTCAAAACTCTACATTAAGTTGCTTTCTGGGCGGAACCGTCAAGTTTCATCTTCCTTCAGCACCTCAGCTTGATGAATTGAGCGCTGCTGCTGCAATGGCGCAGGATTCTTATAATGAAAATCCTGAAGAAAAGAATGAGGATGAAAATAATAATACTGTACAGATTGGCGATTATACAAGAATAAATACTGATAGTCAGGAAGAACTTGATAAAATATCAGATGATATTAAATTTACAACTGAAGATTTTGACACCAACGAAACCGACGGTTTTTTTGCTTCTTTATATTATAATGAAAAAACAGGAAAGTATTTTGTAGCTTTCAGAGGATCAGAACCCAAAGGCATGCAGTTTTATCATGACTGGTTTATAGAAGATGGAGGACAAGCTTTAGGATTTCATACTCCGCAGATACAAAAAACAATGCGTCTGGCGAACAAAATGAATGAAGCTACCGGCGGAAATGTTTCTTTCACAGGTCATTCTTTGGGTGGAGGAAACAGCGCAATGGCATCTTATTACACCGGATTACCGGGATATGCTTTCAACACAAGAGGAGTACATCAGAATACGTTAGATTTTTTAGATGAAAACAATGCAGTGGGTTCTACTTCTAATATCATTAATTACAGTACAAGTAACGATATTCTCAATGCACTTCAGAATAACAGGGAAGGTCTTTTATCCACGCTTGGAATTTCAAGAATTCCTGTTCTGAATAATATTGCGCTTTTCGGAGGTCTTACAGGAGGTGTTCCGAGAGCATTAGGCGAGCAAAACGAAATTTTCGGATACATTCCGGATAATGAAGGAATGAATCTGAAAACATTCGGAAGCGGTCACAGTGCATATGCAGATGCTGTGGAAGCTATGATTGCAACCATTAATACCAATGTAATTGCAGTAAATTCATAAATTATGAAAAAAATAATTTTTTTAATATTTTTTACCATGACCTTATTTTCCTGTCAGGATACAAGATCCCGAAAAACTCAAAATAAAGAGCAATATCCTCCTCAAAAATTATTTGAAGGAGAGCAATTACAGGCTGCACAGAAAATTTTTGATGAAGATAATTCCGGCCTGGAAAATATTTTAAAAGAAAATCCGAAAACGATCAACCAGTTGAGTGAAGCAAAAGGTTATGGTTATACTTTATTGATGTATGCTTCTATTGTAGAAAATCTTCCTGCAATGGAAATTCTCCTTAAAAATGGAGCAGATCCTAATATTATTATTCCCCGTCGATATATGACCCCTTTATCACATGCTGTCGGAACCAATAATTATGAAATGGCAAAACTTTTATTTAAATATAAAGCCAATCCGAATCCTGCTGTTGGGAACAGTCCTTTATGTGCTGCAATGTCTTTGGGAAATGAGCAAACCGAGAAAAAAATGATCGATTTTTTGTTGGAAAACGGTGCAGATATTAATCATACCTCCTATTTGGGACACAATATTATGGAAGAATCAGCACGTAATTTATCTCAATTCCGTATTGCATTATATCTTTTAGAAAAAGGAGGAAATCCTAAAATAAAAGGAACCGAGCTTTCTCCAATGGCAAAATATATTGAGTATGAAAAAAAAAAAACAGCAGAATATAAAAATCCCAAAGCGGCTGTTTATGACGAAAATCTATCGAAAGTCTACCAAATGCTTCAGGAGAAATATCATATTACATTTCCTGTGAAAGACGATCTAAAGGCTGAAGCTAAGCTGAGAATGGATTTGTACGAAAAGCTGAGCGAAAAAGACAAAATATCTATAAACTTTAATAAAAATTACGGCGAAAACAGATATAAGGAAGATCAGAAACTTCTGTCACAATAAATAAAGCCGCTCAAAAGTTTAAAAAATAAAAATTTTCAAAGTAAATAATATGAAAATTTTGTCATCTCGAATGAGATAGAATAAATGTAAAAGCCAAATTCACAAATTAAAGAAAAATATTATGTTTCAGGACAATACGATAAAACCTCAGCTTTCGGATGAAATAAAGTCTGGTGCAGCACAAAATCTAAAAGAAGAAGTTTCAACAGAAATAGCTGATAAAATCAATGAAAATATAAGTCAGCCAGTCAATGGGTCGGTTCAGGATTCTTCTGGAATGTTTATGAATCAGAAAACTCAGACTAATAATCCTGCTGTAGTAAAAGATAAGGTTTGGGCAAATCAGCCTACCTCAAAAATTCATAATGCATTAGCAATTCCAGCAAGCCAGCTTTTAGGAATCAACAGAGTAGTAAAGCTTGATCTAATTATTGAAGGCAAAGAAATAAAGCATTTTAAGCATTTTAAATTAAATCAAAGTGCCATAAAACATCATGAGTTCAGCATTACTCTTGCTCATGATACTTTAGGCTCTGCAGAAAATCATAATCTGGAAGAAGCTCAGAATTTTTTAGGTAAAAGAATTACGGTCATTTTTAAATATAAAGACGTGATCGATGGTCCGGAAAGAAATTTTGTAGGAGTCGTTACAGAAGTAGGCTTCAGCCAGGAAAAAGGAAGCTTGGGAAATATTGTGCTGAATGGTTTCAGCCCTACCATACTTTTAGATGCCGCTCCGCATATTCAGAGCTTCGGAGGAGCGCAATCGATTAGTCTCAACAGTATTGCAGATCAGGTTATTAAAGAAGGTCTTGGCGGAAATAAATTCGATTTCAGAGTAGATGCCCAATACGGAAATGTTTCTTACAGCTCACAATACGAAGAAACCCATTATAATTATTTAGCCAGAATTGCAGAAGCGTATGGCGAACAGTTTTTCTACGACGGGGAAGTGCTCCATTTCGGTAAACTTCCACCGGCAGAGCAACCTGTAAAACTCATTTACGGAAGCAACGTAAACGAAGTAAAAATAAAAATGAAAGCACAACATGTGAACCCATCATTTTACGGATACAACAGCAGTAAAAATGAAAAGCTCACCACCGGAACTTCCAAAATAAACCATACTTCTGATATTGCCAAACGTGCCTACGAAATTTCTGAAAAAACTTTTACAACCCCGTCTTTAAGAGTTGCACCAATTAAAGCCGCATCTTTTATGGATATTGATGCCTCTCAAAAAGGAACGGCAGGAAGCAAAGCTTCACAGGTATTTATTACTTCGGGAGAAACTACGGTTCCGTTCTTATATCCTGGTTGTACCGCAGATGTTGAGATGAGAAAACAAGATACTAATGAGACGTCTTATTTTACAAAGTTAATGATGGTTGAGGTAACGCATGAAGTAGATGCAAGAGGTTATTATACCGGAAATTTTGAGGCAATTGCAGCAGACAGCGGTTATATTCCCCGTCCTGATTTTGAAAGTCCGAGAGCAGAAGCTCAGTTTGCAAAAGTGACGGCAAACGCAGATCCACTTAATCAAGGCAGGGTGAAGGTTCAGTTTGACTGGCAAAGCGGTCAGGATACTTCAGAATTTATAAGAGTGATGACTCCGGATGGAGGAAGTAGCGATAAAGTAAGTAAAAACCGTGGATTCATGGCGATTCCTGAGGTTGGTGATCAGGTGGTTGTAAATTTCGTTCATCAGCATCCTGACCGGCCGTTTGTAATGGGCGGGATGTTTCATGGCGGAATTGGCGGCGGTGGCGGAGCCGGAAACAATGTAAAAAGTTTATCCAGTAAAAGCGGAAACATTATTTGCCTGAATGACGGCGCCGGTATTGAAATTAAAGACAGAAACGGAAATCATGTTACTTTAAGCGGAAGCGGTGATGTTACCACTTTTGTAAGTAACGATAATAATGAAGATATCGGAAATAATCACACAACAAATGTTGCCTCAAAAACCATAATTAATGTAGGTAAAGATCAGAGCGTTTTTACCATGGACAGCGGTGGGAACATTTCTTTGGAAGGAAAAACGCAGATCGAGCTTAAAGTAGGTGAAAATAAAATCACCATTAAAAAAGATTCAATTACGATATCAGTAGGAAATGGAATGCTTGATATGAATTCTAAAGATAACGCATTGCTTGTCACACAAAATAATCTGAGTTTACATAGCCAGTCTGATACATCGATCAATGCAACAGGGAATACTTATGTTACAGGAAAAGAGGTGGATATTAATTAAAGCTTTTAAGAGTTTGTTTAAAATTATTGGAAAAATGCAAAGACGCAAGATTTGATAAAAGTTTTCTGTTTTTAAGACGCAAGGAGAAAATCAAAGATTTTCTTTTATAATGCTGATGATCAATTTTATCGAAGATAAAATCCTTGCGCCTTAAAGCGTATTATAGCTAAGCAATTTTGCGCCTTTGCGAAAAACCAATTATGAAATTCATATTTATTAATTTTTAAACAGACTCTAAGAATATAAAAATATAATTTCTATAAGAGTTTAAAAACAAAAAATCAGAATTAAAAATTGTAATTCTGATTTTTTTATTGTGAAGATTTATTTAGCTTCCAGATCAGCGGTATAGCTTTTAGGACTGTATTTTGTAAGTGATCCGGTTGCAGCATCAATGCCGATTCCGATTGCACCACCAAGAAGAATGTTAACTAATGTTACCGGATTAAAAGTTTTGGTAAGCTTCATTTCTTTGGTCTGGAAACCTTCCTTTTCAAACATCACCATTTGTTTTCCCAATCCTCTCGGGATTTCTGCAGTACAAGGTGTGATACATTTTTCTTTACCTTTATGAATTACTTTTGCGCCTTCAGGTGTTGAGGTAAATGTGATGGAATCTTTGGTTCCTGTAAAAATAGTTGCGCAAGATGTTGTAGAAAGCACAATGCTTAATCCTAAGACAAGTGATAATTTTTTTTTCATTTTGATTAAATTATATATTGTTTTTTTCTAAAAACTGCAGATATGAGTTCTGCAATTCCGGGTGCGAAAATATATTTTTTAATTTGAATAAAAAAATAATCACCTCATTAAGAATTAAATTACTTGTCTAAGAACAATATTTTCTCAACTTCTATTTCACTTTTATCGGGATAATACATCTCTATAAATCGTTTGTACCAAACAGATTTTTCAAATTTTGATTGGTTGATTGATGCTGTAACAGAATTTGAATAATAATTTTTTTTATTGATCTGTAGCTTAAACCTGATTTTGGTTTTAAAGTTTCCGTTATATTTTTTTGAATTTAAACTGATAATTTCTCCATGCTTCAAGTTAATTTTTTTTAGATAAGATACGCCGCAATCAGAATTTATCCAAAATTCTATCGGCTTCCATTTTTTATCGGGAGTCAGAGCTTCCTGAATGACACGCAATTTATTATCCTGAGGAATAAGTTGTAAATCTTTTAGATTGTTGTTTTTCAGATAAATAGAAAATACCGAATCATTTTTAACCTCAGCAATTACCAAAACCGAATCTTTATTGTTCCGCTTAAAAAGCTTTTCAATCCTTGAATCTGCTTTAAATGATTCATTAATCTGATTTTCATTTACGAAAAGTTCAGTCTCTATATTTTGAGAATAAATATTGAAGAAGAATAATATAAGGACAAGATGAAATAGTTTTTTTATCATTGTGATTTTTTTTCATTTAATTTTAAAAATCAAACCCTTTTTCCTTGAGTTTGGTAATGTTAAAATAAACTCCGGGTAATTTATATTTGTCTTTTGCTAAACTTATATAATCACAATCGCCTACCAAACTTTGAGAATCGATCTCTAACTGCAACATATTCATCACAACATATTCGTGACTCACTGCAATTACATGAAACCCGGTTTTACAATCTCTTCCGTCTCCTGAACTGAAAATAGCACCGAATAAGCCATAAAAATTATGAGAAACTTTTTTTGCCATCGCTTCATTTCCGTCCAGATGATAAATGTAGCCAAGAAAATTCATCACCCGCATATTGAGAGGAAAYTCTTTCAGTGAAGCATTTGATATTTTTATAATTTCTGCGTAATCTGATTTTTTTAGATCCTTACTTTGAAAATATGGGAGAAGTTTTTTATCATTTTCCGATATTTTATACGGATGATAATCTTTCTGAAAAGTATAGCCAAAATACAAATGCCTGTATTGCTCATTGGTAATAAGCGTATCGTTTGCTTTAAGTTTATCCATCAGTTTCGAATAATAAAATTCCGAATCTTTATTTTCAATATTTTTCTGGATAAGCTTATAATCAGGAGCTTCATATTCCTTTTTTTGAGAGAAAATGAAATTTGAGATTAAAAATAAAGAAACAAGCAAGATATATTTCAACATGAGTTTTTTTATTACAAGAATAGTCTATAATATATATATATTTTTTACTCTTTCAACAATTTTCACATAATTTAATATTCATTTTAATCTTTATTCAATTATGTCAAAATAAATTTCTGCAATGTTAATATCGTTATTGTTTTTTTCTAAAATAACTGATAAATTAAGTTTTATATAGTTTAGCTCTACTAAGCCTTCAGTAAATGAATTGTAATAATTTTTTTTATTAAATCCTATTTCTAATTCTACTTCAATATCTTGATTAAAATTTATAATTAATTCTTTACTAGACATTTCGTAAACATAGAAGTTTTCTGATTTTCCAAAAAATACCCTGTCTAGTTTTATTTTACCTGTTGTTTTTAAATTTGGATTTTGAATTTCAAACCAATCGTTAATTTTTTTTGTATCAAAAACTTCAATTGCTTCTCTTATTTTTTCAAAATATAATTTTTCATCAATATTTGTAACAAGCCATTTGGAATTTATTGAATTAATAGAGTTAGAATGTTTCTCAATAAAATCTTTAACACTGCTATAATAGTAAATTTTAGGATTAAGATGTTTAATTTCATCTACAAGAAATGGGTGTAGTTTGTTTTTGTTATTTTCATCCGCAAAATCTTTTACATTATTACTTATGAATATAATATCTTGATATTGATTATGTTGGAGGTACTTGATAATTGACTCCCACAAAATAGCATCTTTAAAGCCTGTACCATTGTTTTTAAAGGGCTTTTCTTTATAAATTGCTCTTTTTACTATATTGGCAAAAACTGAATCATCTAATTTAAAAACTTCATTGTAATCTGAAATTTGACATTTTTCTAAAAGGTTTTCTTTGAAAATTTTCTTTTGCTTTTCAAAATCTATCTCAATTAATTCTAAATTTTGTTCAGATAATAACTTTTTTAAATCAAAATTTACTTTTTTGAAAGCCTCATATTTTTCTTTTAGTTCCTCATCATATAATTTTTCAATCTCTTGCAAAACAATGTCTAATAGAATTATGTTAGAATGTGTTTTTTCAGTGTAATCAAACAAAACTTCAAAGTCTTTTGACTTTAAAAAAAAATCTGCTCTGAAAATATTGGTATCAAGAATAATATTCATAATTTAGATCTTATCCAAACGCCCTCTTCAGTAAACTCTCCACTTTCGGCTCACTTCCTCTGAAGTTTTTATACAATTCCATCGGATCTTTTGTACCGCCGGAAGAAAGAAGAACTTTATATTTTGCGGCAATTTCAGGATTGAAAATTCCGTTTTCTTTAAAATACTGAAAAGCATCGGCATCCAAAACTTCTGCCCATTTGTAAGAATAATATCCTGCAGAATATCCACCCTGGAAAATATGCGAAAAACTCGGACTCATCGCTGTTTTTGGATTTGCAGGATAAAGCTGAGTCGCTTTTGTATATTGATCCTCAAACTCTTTCACACTCAAACGCCCCAACTCTCCAACTTTGGTATGGTAATTCATATCCAACAATCCAAAACCGATTTGTCTTAAAGTCTGATAACCTTCCATAAAGTTTTTCGACTGCTCTATTTTTTCTATTTTTTCGTCAGGAAGAATTTCACCTGTTTTGTAATGCTTAGCAAAAGTTTTCAAAAATTCCGGTTCGTAGCAGAAATTTTCCAAAAACTGAGAAGGTAATTCCACAAAATCCCATTTCACAGAAGTTCCCGAGAGATTCGGATATTGCGTATTCGCCAACATTCCGTGTAGTGCATGACCAAACTCGTGGAACAAAGTCGTCACTTCCTGAAACGTCAGTAAACTCGGTGTGTCTTTCGTCGGCTTGCTGAAATTACAGACAATCGAAATATGCGGACGAGAATTTTCACCGTCTTTTTTGTACTGATTTTTATAACTCGTCATCCAGGCTCCCGCTCTTTTCCCTTTTCTTGGGAAATAATCTACGTAAAGCAGAGCTTTGTAGTTGGTTGATGGTTGTTGGTTGATGGTTGTTGGCTCTTGATTCTCTGTTCTTGGTTCTTGATTCTTAGCTCTTGATTCTTGATTCTCAAAAACTTCATAAACTTTCACATCTTCATGGTACTTCGGAATATCGTTTCTTCCTTCAAAAGTAAGCCCGAAAAGTTGTTTAGATAATCTGAAAACGGCATCCTGAACCTGCTCTAAAGGAAAATAAGGTTTTAATTCTTCGTCATTCAGATCATATTTTGCCTTGCGAAGTTTTTCGGCATAAAAAGCGTGATCGTAACCCTGCATTTCATCGATTCCGTCTGCTTTTGCCAAAGATTTTAATTCTTCGATTTCTTTTTCTGCGTAAGGTTTTGCTTTGGTTAAAAGTTCATTCAAAAAGTCGATTACTTTCGTTGGAGATTTTGCCATTCTTTCCTCCAAAACGTAATCTGCGTAATTTTTATAGCCTAGAAGCTCGGCTTTTTGCTGTTTTAAATTAAGAAGTTCTTTTATTAAATTCTGATTATCAAATTCTCCGCCGTCAAAAGATTTTTTACCGTTTGCTAAAGCGATTTCCTTTCTTAGTTCACGGTTTTCAGCATACGTCATCAACGGAATATAGCTTGGATATTGCAACGTCACGACCCAGCCTTCCAGATTTCTTTCCTTAGCTTCTTCGGCATATTGTTCTAAAATCGCATCAGGAATTCCGGCTAAATCTTCATTATTGGTAATGTGTTTAAAATAATTATTGGTTGAAGCCAATACATTTTGCCCGAACTGAAGAGATTTTAAAGATAAATCCATATTGATTTTCTTTAATTTTTCTTTGTTTTCTTCGTTTAATAAAGCTCCGCTTCTTACAAAACCTTTGTATGTTTCATTCAAAAGCATTTGCTGTTCTTCATTCAGGTTGTATTTTTCTTTTTCGTCATAAACTTTTTTAATTTTATTAAAAAGAGCTTCGTTCTGAGAAATTTTAGAAGAATATTCCGTTAAAATTGGTAAAACTTCCTGTGCAATTTTTTGTAATTCGTCACTTGTTTCGRCAGAATTTAAATTAAAAAATATATTGGAAGCCACATCAAGCTGTTCACCCGAAAAAGCCAATGCTTCAATGGTATTTTCAAAAGTTGGTTCTTCTGCGTTATTGACAATTGCATCAATTTCTTCTTCAGATTTTTCAATTAATTCTTTGAAAGCAGGAAGATAATCTTCGTTTTTTATCTGGTTAAATGGTGCAGAATGATATGGTGTGCTGAATTTTTCTGTTAAAATATTCATGATGTATTTTTAATTAATGTAAATTTAATTATTTGAATCGAATTGTGTTTGGGTGCACAAAAACGATGCCCTGCTTACGATTTGTGACAAAAATGCTGAATGATGAAGATTCTTGTCATAGGAAAAGATGCTGTTTTGGTGAAATGTTTAATTTTGATTTTAGATTTAAATAAAAATAAACGATGTCACAAAATAAAAAGACCATACAAAAATACATGGATTCTTTTCAGGAAACAGACCACGAAAAGATTTTGAGCTGCCTTACCGAAAATGTGATCTGGGAAATGCCCGGAGTTTATCTTCATCACGGAAAAGAAGCGTTTGACAAAGAAATAGAGAACGAAAACTTTACCGGAAAACCCAACATCACAGTTTTCAGAATGACGGAAGAAGATAATGTGGTAATTGCCGAAGGAAATGTGGTTGCCAGTTTTAAAAACGGAGACATTCTGAATGCCGATTTTTGCGATGTTTTTGAAATGGAAAACGGACTGATAAAAAAGCTGGTTTCTTATTTAATGCAGAAAAAATAACTTTAATATATATAGACTATGAGAACATTTTTAAAAATTATTGGTGGAATTCTCCTCCTGATTGTTGTGTATGCAATCGTTGCAGTACTTGCTTTCGGTAAAAATTACCATTACGAAAAATCGATGGTGATGAATGCGCCCAAAGAAAAAGTGTGGCAGCAAATCGCTTCCATGAAATCTTTTAACGAATGGAATCCTTGGATGAAATTAGACAAAAACATGACAATTAATTACAGTGGAACTTCAGGCGAAGTAGGAGATAAGTATTGCTGGGACAGCAAGAATGATGATGCAGGAGCAGGATGTCAGGAAATTAAAGAAATGATTCCAAACGAAAAGCAAAAAACAGAAATGCTTTTCAAAAGACCTTTTGAAGGACAGGCAATTTCTGATATTGTTTTAACTTCCGAAGGAAATTCTACAAAAGTTACTTGGAGTATGGATACCGAACAGGAAACCTGGATGAAAATAATGAGACCGATGATGGATTACCAAATGGGGAAATCTTACGAAGAAGGACTTAATAATCTGAAAGCTTTGGTTGAAAAATAATTTTTAAATACAATCCATTTCTAATAAGCTGTTTTCATATTTTGAAAGCAGTTTTTTTGTTTTAAAATATGAGCCTTGTTAAGGTTTTAAACCTTGACAAGGCTTTGAATTTGAAAGCCGTTTTTATTAATAATAATTTTTTCTGCCGATTTCATCGATCGTATTGTAATTTCCGATGCCTTTAGGATTGTCTCCGTACCGGTTTGTTCCACGATTGCTGTCTGCAAAAATCAATACAAACATAAAAAACGGAATAAACTGAAACCAGCCGCTCAATCCTATATCGTGACATCTTTTTGCTCCCTGAATAACTCTGAAAATTATTCCTGCAAACCAAGCAACCACTGCAATGACGATAAAAAAATCAATCTTGGTGACAGCAAATAAAAAAAAGGTAAAAAAGACAACAGCTACATGTATTAAAATAGATAGGGCAAATTCTGTCCTTCTGATTCTGCCGGCAGTAGAAAATACGTTTTGAAACATGGTTTTATTTTTGAAGGGTAAAAGTATCATTTATTTTTAAAAAAGATTATCTTTAACTAAAGATTACGATATATGCAGAAGGCGGTTTACAATAAAAATGATTTGCGGATGTTTGTAAGAGACATGATCTCGGGAAAAGTAAAAACTTTAGAGTTTTATTTAAATTTTACTTTGGAAGCAAGCCGCGAAGTAAAAAAAACTTCAAAATACGATTCTATTCGTGAAGAAATGCAAGATGAGATTTACCATTTAGATAAACAGATGGCCAACCTGAAAACCATGCAGCAACAGATGAAGAAAGTTCTCAATTCTGATTCTGAACATGCCAAATTGGGTTCGCTGGTCATTACCAATAAAGCCCGTTTTTATATTTCGGTTTCTCTGGGTGAGTTTTTCTTTGAAGGTGACCGTTTCTATGCAATTTCCCCCGAAAGTCCGATGGCTCAGAAAATTATGGGCATGAAAGCCGGCGAAGAGTTTACTTTAAATAAGATTCATCAGAAGATTGAGGCGATTTTGTAATTAGGAATTAGGAATTAGGAATTAGGAATTAGGAATTAGGAATTTTTCAATTAAACGGCATTATCATTTTGAATGGAGCGGGGCGTAATGAAGAATCTTAAAAATATTATTAGTTGATTAAAAATGACAAGTCAGTTTCGATAAACTTGAAAATCTAAATTTTAAAAAACTATCAACTGACAACTATCAACCATCAACTTTTTACTTAATTTTGTTTTCATGAATAAAGCAGAAGTTTTAAAAGAAATCATAGAACAGAGAAGAAGCATCTTTCCGAAAGATTATTCTGATACTAAAATTACACAGGATGTTATTAATGAGATCCTTCATTCAGCAACACTGGCTCCCAATCATAAGCGTACAAAACCTTGGCGTTTCAAAATTTTTAAAGGCGAAGAAAAGGCAAATCTGGCTGTAGAAATGCAGGAGATTTACAAATCTGTTACCGCTCCGCAAGTTTTTTTAGAAAAAAAATACAACGATATTGGTTTTAAGATCAATAAAGCTGATGTTGTGGTTTCTATTGTTGTAAATTTCAGCGGAATGGTTCCGGAATGGGAAGAGATTGCTGCAGTTTCTATGGCTGTACAAAATATGTATCTTACCTGTACCGCAAATAATATTGGCTGTTACTGGAGCTCACCAAAAATTGTCGATCACCTGAAAGATTCTTTAACGATTGAAGAATACCAGAAGTGTCTTGGTTTATTTTATATGGGAAATGTTGATTAATGTAACAATTTAATAGTGTAGCAATTTACCAATTTTGATGATAGGGACAAATTGTGAATTACAGACAAATTTCATAGCCCTGATTGCAGCGGCATCCTTTTGCGAAGCAAAAGATACAGCGGAAAGCAGGTTCCCGGCTCCTGAAAAAATCAGGCAGTAGAAAAACTTCCGACATCCAGCTTCCATCACCCAACAAAATTTTTCAGAATTGAAATATTTTGCTATCTTTGCACTCTTAAATATTTAACCGGGACGTGATCCCACAAATTTTAATTTTATGTCAGTAAAAATCAGATTACAAAGACACGGATCTAAAGGTAGACCTTTTTTCCACATCGTGGTTGCAGATTCTAGAGCGAGAAGAGATGGTAGATTCATCGAAAAAATTGGAACTTACAACCCAATTACTAACCCTGCTACAATTGATTTGAACGTTGATGCTGCTGTAAAGTGGTTAAACAACGGAGCTCAGCCAACTGATACGGCAAGAGCTATTCTTTCTTACAAAGGTGCTCTTTACAAAAAACACTTACAAGGTGGTGTTGCTAAAGGTGCTTTTGATGAGGCTGAAGCTGAGAAGAGATTCAACGCTTGGTTGGAAGCTAAAGATGCTAAAGTTCAAGGTAAAGTAGAAGGATTGGCTACTGCTAAAGCTGATGCTAAGAAAGCTGCTTTCGATGCTGAAACTAAAGTAAACGAAGCCAGAGTAGCTGCTGCTGCACAAGCTGAAGCTGATGCTAAAGCTGCTGAAGAGGCTGCAAACGCACCTGCTGAAGAAGTTGCTGAAACTACTGAAGAGCCAACTGCTGAAGCAGAAGGAACTGAAGAAACTCAGGCTTAATTCTTTTAAGAAAATACAAAGCAAAGGCACGATTTTTTCGTGTCTTTGTTGTTTAAAAAAGATTTTTTAAAATTTTAATTGCTATTATGAAAAAAGAAGATTGTTATTTTTTGGGAAAAATTACACGCAGACACGGTCTTGCCGGAAATGTAATCCTTAAACTTGATACAGACCAGCCTGAACTTTATAAAAAACTGGATTCTATTTTTGTGGAAATCAACGGTTTGCTGGTGCCTTTTTTTATCGAAAAATCTTCTTGGAGCAAACTTGATGCTCTGAATATTGCTTTTAAAAATTCTAATGAAGCTTTGGTAGACCAGTCTTTAGGTAAAAATGTTTATCTGCCTTTAGCGAGCCTTCCCAAACTTTCAGGAAAACAGTTTTATTACCACGAGGTTATCGGATATGAAATTTTTGACGAGCAGGATAATAGTTGCGGTATCGTAAGGTCGGTAAATGATCAGACTGCGCAAAATTATTTTGTAACCAATTTAGAAGGAAAAGAAGTGGTAATTCCGCTGATTAAAGACTGGATTCTTGAAGTAAACCGCGAGGAAAGATTTATTAAAATGCAGCTTCCGGAAGGTTTGATCGATGTGTTTTTGGTTCCTTCTAAGAAGGATGAATAGACATTAAGGATATTTTCGGGATTTTGAGAAGTATGGAAAATTCTCGAAATTACAATGATATTTTCTTTACCATCTACGAGATAAAATATGATGAATGGATATTTCTTCAGCAATTTACCCCGAAAATCATCATACCAGATTTTAAAATATGGACTTTGTCGGATGGTTGTGAGAGTTTTCCGAAAATCTTTTAAAAATTCAGTGGCTACTTTCTTATTTACATTTTCTTGATAATAAAGAAAAGCATTTTCTAAATCTGATTGAGCTTCTTTGGATATGAAAATTTTAAATTCCATATTTTTCGTCCAAATCATTTAAAAAAGAATTGGCTTCTTTATGCTTAGAATAAGGTCTGTTTTTTATTTCTGTCAGACTTTTCTTTTGCTCATCCGTCAGTTGAAATCTGTTTTTTTCTAAAATTCCATCCACATAACCAAGAACTCTTTCAAGAATTTCTTGCGGAGCATCTTTCAGTTTTTCGGTTATTTCTAAATATATCGATTGTTCTAAAGTTGACATTTGTAATGATTTTTAATCAAAGTTAATCATTATATTTTAAGCTTTTCCAGCAGGCTGTCAATCTGAGCATACATTTTATTAAAAAACATTTTGCGCTCCCTGTTTCCTGAAGTATTGAGCGATTTCGAATTTTTTATCTCATGCTCAAAATAAATCAGAGTATCATTACAGGTATTTTCATCATTCGTCATCATGTAACCGAACATATTAAAGGGAATGAAAAAAGAAGATTGATATTCATTTTTAAATAAAATATTGTTGCTTAAGATGACTAAATCGTTTACGTAAAAATTAAAATCCGGATTGTGCTGAATTTTATGTTCAATATTTTCTAAAACTTTTCTTACTTCATCCAAAATCAATACAATATCTTTATATTTCAAAAGTCCCATTTCTGAATAAAAATTAACCTGCATCAAAATGCTCATAATTGTAGTGTCATTCCAGACTTCTGTTACATTCTGACTTTCGTACAGATCTTTGAGCATTTCATTTTTTGGCGAATGATAAGGCAGATCAAAATCTTCAAACGAACACAAAAATTTATCTTCGTTGAGCAAATTCATCCAGACGTAAAATTTAAAACGGGAAAGAATAGTATCGGAAATCGTATAAAAAAACGGAATATCTTTCGCAGAATAAAATACTTTAGACTGATTAATGCTCTTAAAAACGTCCAGAATTTTTAATGAACTTTCAAAAAAATGCAGCAGGTCTTCCTGTGTTTTTACAGGTCTTGTTCTTTTAACGACCAACTGATTTTCCGTACCYAAAAACTGATCAAGAGAAATCTGATAGTATTTTGCAAGTTCCAGAGCTTCTTCAAAACTGAATTTTGCTTTCATCGAAGTTCTTCTGTGAGCCGCATCATAACTGATGTCGAGAATATTGGCAATCTCATCATTCAGAGATTTGTCGCCTATTTTCTTTCTTATCTGCTTCAGTAATATTTCCTGATTCATAGTTTTTGTGATTTTCACAAATGTAGAAATTTATTTTAATTTTTTTTCGCATTCGTGTGAAGTTCTTTTGTAATTAGTTTTGAGTATTAATTTAAAACAATTTACAATGAAAAATTTAATATTAATCTTCGCAACTATTCTTTTAGCTCTAAGTTCATGTGTAAGTTTTGATCGAAAAATGATTAAAAATGATCTTTCGGTAATTTCAAAGAATAAAATTTCATCAATTGACGGCAAATATAAAATTGAAAGCTATGAAGGAATAAATTCCGCTCGAACCAAAACAGACAAAACGCGCGGCTTTAATGGAATGTTTAAACTTCAAAATCCAAAAATTGCAGATTCAGATATTTTGGAAATCAAGTCTAACCCTATTAATGAAAAGCAAAGTGAATTGAGGTTTACTCTTTTTAAAAAAGACTCTGTAACTTATACTTTTAAATATAAAGTGAAATTGAAAAAAGGTTTGCTGATCGTTGATAATTACAATTCAAAATGCCACGGAATACCTTATTTATTTGGCGGTTGCGAAAACTTCCAGTCAAGGATAGGACTTACGGCGGATAATAATCTTTTGGTTCAGAATTATTATGATAACAACGGAGCATTTATGTTTTTTATGTGGGCAGGTTACACGATTAATTATGCTGAAAAATTTGAAAGAATTAATTAAATTTTTAATCATGAAAAATATACCTTATATATTAATAGCAATCCGTTTTCTTTTTGCACCGATTATTTTCTTTTTGGTTTACTTAAAAGGCGAAGAATCAAGATTTGTAATTTTAACTTTAATGTTTATCGGATTGTTGACCGATATTTTTGACGGAATCATCGCAAGAAAAGCAGAAGTTTCATCAGAAAAACTAAGAAGATTAGACAGTCAGGTAGATTTGGTATTTTGGCTCTCGTTAGGATTGGCAACTTATTTCCTTAATACCGAAATAATAAAAAACCATTGGGAAAGTATTGCTTTAATTTTCATTATGGAAGCACTTTGCTATATTATCAGCTTGATAAAATTCGGCAAAGAAACGTGTACTCACGCTTTTTTATCAAAGATGTGGGGATTGAGTTTACTGATTGCTTTCACTTATTTAATAGGATTTCAACAGGCAGATTGGGCATTTCATCTCACCATAATTTTAGGAATTATTTCACATATTGATGTGATCCTAATCATTTTTAATTCTTCCAAAATGGCACTACGATGTCCCCAGTTTTTATCATGCATGGCAAATCAGGCAGGGAAAACAAAGAAAAAAAACTACTTTTTTTAATTAAAATAAGAGAAAAACTGCAGCAAATAATCATTTTTAAATCAAAACAGCGGAATCATTAAAAGTTGCGCCGTTTTTTGTAAATTTGCAGACATTAATTTTTTATACAAAAATTTATCAATCAACAAATGAAAAAGCAGACGATTAAAGAAGTCCTTGAGGGCTACAAGAAAGTATTACATCATGACATTACAGTTTACGGTTGGGTAAGAACATTCCGTGCAAATCGCTTTATTGCGCTAAATGATGGTTCTACGATTAATAATTTGCAAATTGTAGTTGATTTTGAAAATTTCGATCAAGAATTAATCAGTAAAATAAGTACAGCATCTTCTCTTAAAGTTGTAGGAGAAGTTATAGAAAGCCAAGGAGCTGGCCAAGCTGTGGAAATTATCGCTAAAAAGATTATCATTTTAGGTGATAACTTTACAGAAGAAAGAGACAAAACGATTTTACAGCCAAAAAAACATTCTTTAGAGGTTTTAAGAGAACAGGCGCATTTAAGATTCAGAACCAATTTATTTGGTGCAGTTTTCAGAGTACGTCATGCAGTAAGTTTTGCAATTCACTCATTTTTTAACCAAAATCAGTTCTTTTACATCAACACTCCGATTGTTACCGGTGCAGACGCGGAAGGAGCGGGCGAAATGTTTGGCGTAACCAACTTTGATTTAAATAATATTCCAAGAGACGAACAAGGCGATATCGATTTCGCTCAGGATTTCTTCGGAAAAAAGACAAACTTAACGGTTTCCGGACAGCTTGAAGGAGAAACTGCAGCAATGGGATTAGGAAGAATTTATACTTTCGGACCAACTTTCCGTGCAGAAAACTCAAATACAACCCGTCATTTAGCCGAATTCTGGATGATTGAGCCGGAAGTTGCCTTCAACAACCTTGAAGACAACATCGATTTGGCTGAAGATTTTCTGAAATATGTCATTCAATATGTTTTAGACAACTGTAAAGACGATTTAGATTTCTTAGACAAGCGTTTCGCTGAAGAGCAAAAATCTAAGCCTGAAAAAGAAAGAGCAAAAGAAGGTTTGATCGAAAAGCTGGAAAATGTGATTGCTAAACGTTTCAAAAGGGTTTCTTATACTGAAGCTATTGAGATTTTATTAAACTCAAAAGAAAATAAAAAAGGAAAATTTGCTTACCCGATCGAAGAATGGGGTGCAGATCTTCAATCTGAGCACGAAAGATTCTTGGTAGAAAAACATTTTGAGTGTCCTGTAGTTTTATTTGATTATCCAAAAGAAATCAAAGCATTCTACATGAAACTGAATGACGATAACAAAACCGTTGCTGCAATGGATGTACTTTTCCCTGGAATCGGAGAAATCATTGGTGGATCTGAAAGAGAAGCAAGATTAGATGTTCTGAAAACGAAAATGGCAGAGATGCATGTTGACGAGCATGAGCTTTGGTGGTATTTGGATACCAGAAGATTCGGATCAGTTCCACATGCCGGTTTTGGTTTAGGATTGGAAAGGCTTGTTCTTTTCGTAACAGGAATGACCAATATCCGCGACGTGATTCCTTTCCCGAGAACGCCGAAAAACGCAGAATTTTAATTCAACATTAGTATATAAGAATATCTCTGAAATTTTCAGAGATATTTTTTTTGATATACAATATAAGTCCTTCCAAAACTCTCCAACTCTCTCATTCTCGAACTCTCATACTTTTTCCAGGAGCTATTCCGGCTTTCACTACTCGCTTTTTTGCGCCCTGCTTTTCACTATGAGCAAAAAGAGCTCAGACATGCCGTTCAATCCGGGCTATTTCAGAAATTGCTCATTTCATAATTTGATATATAATATAAAATAAAGATCTCGAAAAGCCTCAGAATGGCGATCAATTATTAGAATATATAAAAATACGTCATCAAAGCTCCTCCGGAGCGCCCCCTTTGTAGCAAATAAATGTTTTAAGCAATAATAAAAGCTCCATAGGAGCGACACTCAAAACACTCAATATCCTCATTCCTCAAAAACTCAATTCCTCAAAAATCTCAAAACACACTCACAGTCTCTTTCAAAA